>JAENVZ010000087.1 GCA_016650315.1 Alphaproteobacteria bacterium
CCGAAAAAGACGCACAGTTTTTCCTGAAATATTTAACGATTTAATCAATAAAATGTTCCGATTACTAAAATATATTTGATTGATATTTACGATAATTGAATAATGAATTGAAAATTCAACGATTTTTTACTTATAAATATTTGATATTTACTGCTCACATAGGTTTTCCGCCGGTCTATGGGGGACGGCGTTCTCGATATCGTGAGCCATCAGCGGCGGCAACGCGCCCGTCAGGGCTGGAACATGGCGGGCGTATCGAAATGAACCATCTGCGCCAGGCGCGCGGCATCCCAGTTGGTCAGGCGAATGCAGCCATGACTCTCGGCCCGGCCAATCGTTTCGGGTTCCGGCGTGCCATGAATGCCATAATGCGGTTTTGACAAGTCGATCCAGACAATGCCGACCGGTCCGTTCGGGCCGGGTGGCAACAGCGCGGCGTCCTTGCTGTCGGACACGTTCCAGAACAATTTGGGATCATAATGAAATGTCGGATTGTAGCTGACGCCCTGTATCTTCCAGCGGCCGATCGGCAGTGGGTCATGCTTGCTTCCCATCGTCGCGGGAAACTGGGCGATCAGGTCATCGTTGGCGTCGAACACGCGCAGCGCACCGTCTGATTTGTCGACCACAATCCTGTCTGCCATGGGCTGCATCGCCGACACGCCAAGCGACACGAGGGTATCGCGCCATTCCGGCCTGTCCGGGTCGATGCCTGTCATGTCCGGTTTGCCGATATTGGGCACGCGGATGATTGTGCCCGCACCGATCAGTGTCGTGGGAGCATTGAGGGTGAGCAGCGTCTCCTGCGTCGTGTGAAACCGCTCAGCCAGCGCCTCCATCACATTTCTGTAGCCGAGCCGGGCGAGCTTTGCCTGCCGCGCTGTATCCTTGGGCAGGCTGGGCACAAACGGGCCATTGGCAAAGCTGGCGGAAATTCGAATCATCAGGGTTGGAACAGCATTCTGCTCTTTCAGCAACACTGCACGGGTGGGGTCATCCAACTTTCCGGTTACTGAAAGCTGGCGAGCGGTTTGGAAACCGCGCAACGCCAGCGTGAAGGACTGGCCCTGCTTCCCATCAATTACCCCCGGCGAAAAGCCCGCACGGTCGAGCAGAACCTGAGCATGAAACAGCGCCGACGTGCGATATCTGCCTTGCGCAACTGCCGACTGTGTAGCCAGTCCATCGCCCTGCGATACGATATTCTCCTCTTGGGAACTAACGAATGGGTTGCAGGCTACCAGGGCGCATGGCAGCAAAAGCGCAAGCGCCTTTATGATACCGCGTTGCACGCTTTCATTTCGCGTCGTCTGCTGTATCCGAAACGGCTCTCCCCGCTGATTGCGCGTCTTCTCCGACGCCTTCGACAGTATTGCAACTTGCGATGGCAAGGCCGCCAAGCAAGATTGCAAATCGAAAGAAGTTTGAAAGTTTCACAGTTCGTCTCCTTATTAAGTCATGACCATTCAAGCCGCTCACCGGTATGAATTGTCATCGTGGGTCTTGGCGCGCCTTTCAGCCTCACGTTTCTTTCTGGCAGCATTTTCCTTCTCTCTCTGAGAGAGAGTTGCCGGCGGCGTAGCGGCGCGATGCTCATTTGCCGTGGGTTTCTGGTCATGACTTCGTATGGCGCCGGGGGTGGCGTTGTGGCGGGGCGGATTTACCGTCTGATCCCTGTGTCCTGGATCACGCCTGTCCTGTTCCGTTCGTGAGCGTTGCGGGTCGCTTCGCTGACGATACCGCTCCGGCGTGGTTGGCCGAGGCCCCCAGTGCGTACTGTAATTATCGTAATAGTGGCGCTCCCAGCGGGTACGGTCGGAATAGAATGGACGACTGCGATAATGATTGTCCCAATAGTCGCCGAACCTGAACGACAGCACGAGGATGCTCATATAGGGCGCAATTGTGACGATCGACCGTCGCCTGCCCCTGTAATCGGCGCCAAGAAGGCGGCCGACAATCCAGCCACGATCAGAGCGATAGCCAACATCGCACCAGCTCCAGTCGTTGAGGCAACCAAAAACCTCCACCCGGCTGTTATTGGGGATACGCCTGATGGTAGGATAATCCGTGTCCGGTCCGGCGCGCATCCTGGCCTTGTGCAGCGTATAGCCGGTCGTTGTCCGTTCATGCCGTGACCAGTTTGACTGGGCTTCCGCCGTAGGCACAAGCGGCGCCAGCGGCACTGCAAGTGCGGCTATCGACGCCATGAGAATGGATATGCGCATGGGAAATTTTCCTTCGAAGTTCGGCGTTATGCCAAGGGGCTCACAACCGGCCGGTCAGAAACAATAAGGCAATGATGATCAGGATGACCCCGATCACCCCTATGCCGCCGTGCCCATAGCCATAGCCATAACCGCCGAACCGGCCACTAAAGCCGCCCAGCAGCAGGATGACGAGGAGGATGAGTAGAATGAGTCCGATTGACATGATCCATCTCCTGTCGATCCATGCCCTTTTGCGGGGATGGAGCGATAATGTTCAAACGTAATTCAGTTGCCACTTCAGCGGCAGCGGGCATCTCCGCCGCGATCAATCTCGCGGCCTGCAAGCGCACCAGCGCCTGCGCCCAGGATCGTGCCCAGCGTTTCTGACCCGCCCGGCGCGATTATGTTGCCGAGTATGCCGCCGGCAATTGCGCCGACCACCAGCCCGGTGCTGCCATCCGACCGGCGGCAATAATAGCGGCCGTCCTGACCACGGTATACACGGTCACTGCGGGACAGGCGCCGTTCCCGATGGCGGCTGTCTTCACGATAATATCGATCGGCATAATAGCCGCCATAGTTTGGATCGGGACGGTTATAGTCATATTGACGCCAACTGGTATCCGGACGGCGATCATTACCACTGCTCATGCAGCCAGTAAGCATAGCTGCTGCCATTGCACTTGCTATCAATGCGCGCATCACATTTCTCCAGTCACTATGTTCGTGAATATTGTAGCTGAGTATAGGCGTATCCCGGACATCCTGGCAGGATCGGAATCTACTCATGGGTTTGCATGCGAGGTGGAGCCGGCAACTGAAGCGAGCGTTCGATGGCGCTCACAAGATCATGGAGTTTGAATGGCTTTTGCAGGATGATCGCGCCGGGCGCCAACGCTTGCACCAGATAGGGATCGCCCGTCATGAATATATGCGGGACGAAGCCGTCGAGAAGAATTTTAGCAATGGCCGAAATGCCATTACCTTCATACAGGTTCGCATCGACGATCATCAGATCGGGCTTGTGGCGAACGGCCGCAGCCACGGCATCCGCTTCGCTTTCAACAGTCGCGCAAACCTTGTGCCCCATGCCGATCAGAAGATCGCCAAGCGACATTGCGATGACCGCATCATCTTCAACGATCAAAATCCGAAGCGACGTCACGGTCCAGCTTCTCCACATGCGCCGCCTTCATTTACCCATCTGGCGATTGCGGTGTTGGTGTCGATGGCCGTTGATTTCCCTTGTTTTGCGGACGTACGCGACACCCGATCCCGATCTACAGGACTGCGAGCGGAGCCGTGATTGTCTGCCATAGGCGTTACAATTGATGGCATAGTCCAGTCCTCCCGACATCCGCCCATGGCTGCTCTTTGGTGCTGACAGACAGGCGGGCACGCAAGCAATTCAGGGGCTGAGGTTTGCCCCCCGATTCTAACAGGCAGTTAGCCAGCCTGATTAGCATCGGAAACTACTCATTTTTTCTGTCCACCACACGCACGGCCAACGATTACGTTAATATGCGTAATGGGTAGCGCCTGCACACGTGCTAGCATGAGCCAGATGGCGGAATTTTCTTTCGAATCGGGCGCGGGCAAACGGCGTCGCGGTATCTCAACCGAAGGGCACGCTGCTTTATCGGGCGCTGAACGGCTGTCATCAAACCGGGTCCCGCCAAAAATCTGTCATTTCCCGATCGTTGCCATAGGCGCATCAGCGGGCGGCCTCGAAGCCGCCATCAAACTGATGGGTGGATTGCCTGCTGACACTGGCATGGCATTCATCCTGGTCCAGCATCTCGACCCGACGCACGAGAGTATGCTGGTGGAACTGCTTGCCGAACACAGCGCGATGAAAGTCGTTCAGGCGACCAGCGGTGCGCCAATCGAACCGGATCATCTCTATGTGATTCCGCCGGGCCGTTATCTTTCGGTACGCTCTGACGCGCTGCATCTGTCTCCGCCCCAGGCCCTCCACGGCGTGCGTCTGCCGTTCGATTTCCTCATCACATCGCTGACGCAGGATTATGGCCCATGCACAGCCTGCATAATCCTGTCAGGCACCGGCGCGGACGGCAGTGCAGGACTGTCGGCGTTCAAGGAACAGGGCGGTTTCATTATCGCGCAGGATCCCGATGAAGCCCAATATGACGGCATGCCGCGTAGCGCGATCCAGACTGGCTTTGTCGATGCTGTGCTCAAGCTGGATCGGATGCCGGAAGCGCTCACGGAATTTGGCAGACGGGTCGCCGCCCTGCCCGATCACCCCGATCCGTCGGACCGGCAACAGCAATCGACCGGCCTGTCGGACATCATTGCCTTTCTTCATAAGAACACGCCGCATGATTTTCGGCTTTACAAGACCGGCACGCTGGAACGCCGGATCCAACGACGGCTGCGTCTCGCCACGATCAAGGCGGGGGATATGCGCGGCTATTTGCAGTTATTGCACAACGACCCGGATGAGCGCGACCTGCTCGCCAAGGATTTGCTCATCAATGTCACCCGCTTTTTTCGCGATCCACAGATTTTCGATACCTTGGGCAAAACATTCATTCCAGACCTCCTCGACGGGTTGAAAGACCATCAGGCGCTGCGGATATGGGTGCCAGGTTGCAGCTCGGGCGAGGAAGCCTATTCCATCGCGATGATTTGCCGCGACGCGATCACAGCAGGAAACCGTGACATCAAACTGCAGGTCTTTGCCTCTGACATCGACCCGGACGCCATTGCGACAGCCCGGGAGGGTCTTTATCCCGAATCCATCGCCACCGACGTACCACCCGATCGGCTGTCCCGTTTTTTCGTGAAGGAAAATAGCGGCGGGTACAGGATTGTGCCGGTGCTCAGACGCGACGTGGTGTTCTCGGTCCAGGATCTGCTGGTGGACCCTCCCTTTTCCCGGATCAACCTCGTATCGTGCCGGAACCTGCTGATCTATCTCAATGCCGAGGCGCAAGCGAAGGCCATCGGACTGTTTCATTTCGCCCTGCGCGAGCAGGGGATATTGCTGCTCGGTTCCGCTGAAACGGCAGGCAATGTCGAAGGTCGCTTCGAGATGATCTCGAAAACCGAGAGAATCTACCGGCATGTCGCACGCAGTCGGTCCAGTGATCCCGGCTTTCCATTAAGCTTTGGAGAAAACATTCCGGCATTAGCGGCATCGATCAAGGATCAAGTGCCGACACAGACCAACCTTGCCGATCTGTGTCGGCAAAAGATACTCGAAACCTACGCCCCCGCCGCCGTGCTGATCAACGACAAGCGCCAGTGTCTCTATATGTTTGGGCCAACGGACCGGTATCTGCGCGTTGCGCCGGGCTACCCCTCGCTTGACCTGCTTGCAATGGCATCACCTACCTTGCGAACGAAACTCAGGCTGGCGATCGGTAAAGTCAGCAAGGATATGCCACGAGTCAACGCTGGTCGCAGCCGTCTGAGCCGCAATGGCGCTACGATCTGGTTCAATATTGATGTCCAGTTCCTGACCCATGAGGGCGAGGAATTGCTGCTCATCTGCTTCATCGAGGAAAGCGATCACGAGCCAGTGCGTGGTCCGCCTCGAACGCCCGCCGAAAACTCCCGGATCGCCGATCTGGAGCTGGAGTTGGATGCGACGCAGGCCGAATTGCAGACAGCGATCCAGAACCAGGAAGCCGCAACCCAGGAACAAAAGGCAATTCATGAGGAGGCGCTGTCCGTCAATGAGGAGTTCCAGTCGACCAATGAGGAACTACTGACATCGAAGGAAGAGTTGCAGTCCCTCAACGAGGAACTGACAGCGCTTAACTTTCAGCTTCAGGAGACGCTTGACCGCCAGCGAACGACCGCCGACGATTTGCAGAACATTCTCTACAGCACGAACGTCGCTACACTGTTCCTTGATCTGAAACTCAGGATCCGCTTCTTCACGCCTGCAACCAGATCAATTTTCAACGTCATTCCTGGCGACATTGGCCGCCCGCTCGCCGATCTCCATTCGCTCGCAGCGGATGAAGATCTGCTCGCCGATGCACAAACGGTCCTGGCTAGCAAAGCTGCCATCGAACGCGAAATCAAGA
>JAENVZ010000088.1 GCA_016650315.1 Alphaproteobacteria bacterium
CCGTCCTCGATGGCGCGAGCGGTTTTCTCTATTATGTTTCGGTTGCAGGCATCACCGGCAAACAACAGGCGGTCCTGACCAGCATCGAGGAGGCCGTCGCGCGATTGAAGTCCCAGACCGCACTTCCTATCGCTGTCGGCTTTGGCGTCCGCACGCCCGAACAGGCCGCCGCCATTGGCCGTGTCGCCGACGGCGTGGTCGTGGGTTCCGCCATTGTCGATCTGGTCGGCAAATATGGCGCATCCGCTGCACCGCACATTAAAGATTATGTCGCTTCGCTGAGCTCCGCCATCAGCAGCACCGCAAAGGAGAGCGCCGCATGAGTTGGATCAACCGCGTCCGCAAGGTTATTCCTTTCATCGCTCGCAAGGAAACGACGACCGATAATCTCTGGCACAAATGCGGCCATTGCGGCCAGATGATTTTCGTCAAGGAATGGCAGGAGAACCTTTCCGTTTGTCCGAAATGCGATCATCATGGCCGCATCGGCCCCAAGGCGCGCTTTGAGCAGATTTTCGATGAGGGGAGCTGGAAAATCCTGCCCACCCCGATCGTCAAGGAAGATCCGCTCAAATTCCGCGACAGCAAGAAATATACGGACCGCATAAAGGCGGCCCGCGCCAGCACTGGCGAGCAGGATGCGCTGATCAATGCCCACGGGAAGATAGAAAAGGCCCCAGTCGTCATAGGCGTTCAGGATTTCGCCTATATGGGCGGCTCCATGGGCATGGGAGTCGGAGCCGCTTTTGTTCAAGGCGTAGAGGAAGCAATTTCGCGCAAATGCCCCTATGTCATATTTACCGCCGCAGGGGGGGCGCGTATGCAAGAAGGGATTCTGTCCCTGATGCAGATGCCCCGGGCCACCGTAGCGATCCAGAAACTGCATGCGGCAGGATTGCCCTATATCGTTGTTCTTACCGACCCCACAACTGGTGGCGTAACCGCCAGCTACGCCATGCTGGGCGATATACAGATTTCCGAACCCAATGCCCTGATCGGCTTTGCCGGCCAACGGGTGATCGAGAACACCATCCGTGAAAAGCTGCCAGAAGGGTTTCAGCGCGCTGAATATCTACTCGACCACGGCATGATCGACATGGTGGTGCACCGCAACGAACTGCGTGCGACGCTTAGCAAAGTGACCGGCTATCTTTCTGCTGGCAAGGCTGCAGCATGACGAACACCCCTGCCCCTTTGAAGGGGATCGGGATCAATGCCTGACCAGGCCCACTCCTCCGACCCTGCGGTTCAGGCCCAGCTAGACCGGCTCGCGCAGTTTTCACCCGGCCGCGATATATTAGGGCTGGAACGGATTACCACATTGCTGTCCCGGCTGGGTAATCCACACCATAGCCTGCCGCCCGTTTTTCATGTTGCGGGCACCAATGGCAAGGGATCGACCTGCGCTTTCCTGCGCGCCGCACTGGAAGCAGACGGCAAGAGCATACACGCTTATACATCCCCGCACCTGGTCCGCTTCAATGAACGCATTCGCGTCAATGGCAAGCTGATCGGAGATGCCACACTTGCACATTACCTTGGCATTGTGCTGGATCATGGCGAAGATATAGGCGCCAGCTTTTTCGAAATAACAACCGCAGCGGCCTTCCTTGCCTTTGCCGAAAACCCGGCTGATGCCTGCATCATTGAAGTCGGACTTGGCGGGCGGCTCGACGCGACAAATGTCATTCCCGCGCCCGCCGTGTGCGGTATTGCGCAACTCGGCATCGACCATCAGTCGTTTCTGGGTGAAACCTTGCTGGAAATCGCGGGTGAAAAGGCTGGAATTGCAAAGCGCGATGCGCCGCTCGTCACCATGAAATATCCTGATCCAATTAATAAAGTCATTCGCGCCACCGCAGAACAGGCAGGTGCGTCATGGCTGGCAATGGGGCAAGACTGGGACGCTGCCGTCTATCGTGAAAGATTGCATTATCGTGATGCGGAAGGTCGAATCGACACGCCCCTTCCACGGATGCCCGGCCCACACCAAGCCATAAATGCCGCCCTCGCCCTTGCCATGCTACGGCATCAAAACGTGTTTTCAATTTCTGAGGCCGCGATCAAGGCGGCTCCGCTCTGGGCTCACTGGCCAGCACG
>JAENVZ010000089.1 GCA_016650315.1 Alphaproteobacteria bacterium
CCCGGATATGGGCAGGTCCTTCGTCGATCAGGTCAGCATTGGCGATGAGTTCGGACAGCACCATCGCTACGGTCTGCAGCGCCTCAACCTCCACTTCATCATAGCGGCGCGGCTCAACATGCTGAACCGCCAGCACGCCGACCGACCGTTCCCGCCGGACGATGGGAACGCCGGCGAAGCTGTGGAATAATTCCTCGCCCGTTTCCGGGTTATGGACGAAATCGGGATGGCTGGTTGCTTCGTCCAGGTTCAGTGTTTCGATATTCTTGGCGATCGTGCCGACAAGGCCCTGACCCAGTGCAAGCTTGGTGACGTGCACGGCCTCCTGCTTGAGACCGCGTGTTGCGTAGAGTTCCAGAACTCCGTCTCGGAGCAGGTAGATCGAGCATACCTCGCTCGAAAGCTGCTCGGCAACGATCCTGACGACCTTGTTAAGCTTGCCCTGCGCATTGGTACGCGACGCCATCACGTCGTGCAGGCGGTTGAGGATTTCCCGTGCGGATGCGGCGGCTGTAGTGCTCATGATCCATCGCTATCAGAAAGCCGTGCGGGTTTCCAATGGGGATGATGTGCTATCCGCTATGAAATCAGGCTTACGCTCTGAATATTGGCGCTCAGTTCGTTCGCTTTTCCAGCGCCGCGACGGCTTCTTCCATCAGCGTGGCAATGATTTGCGCGACGGGTTCTTCGTTCTTTACCATGCCGACCGATTGGCCCGCCATCAGCGATCCGCCATCGACGTCGCCATCAATGACCGCGCGGCGAAGTGCGCCTGCCCAATAATGCTCGATCTGAAGCTGTGCCTCACCCATTTCAATCTCGCCTGCATCAAGCCGGGCGGCCACTTCGCGCTGCTTGGCGGTAAAAGCTTCGGTGCTATTGTTCTTGAGCGCCCGGACCGGAATGACGGGCAGGCGCGGATCGACCTGTACGCTTGCCACAGCGTCACGAGCAGAGGCGCGGAGGAACGCCTTCTTGAAATTGGGGTGGGCAATCGATTCATGCGCGCAGACAAAACGCGTGCCAAGCTGCACGCCCGACGCGCCCATTTCCAGATAACCGGCAATTGCGCCGCCACGGGCGATGCCGCCTGCAACAAAGATCGGCAATTCATGCGCCAGTTCAGGCAGAATTTCCTGCGCCAGCACAGAGGTTGCGACAGGGCCGATATGCCCGCCTGCCTCCATGCCCTCAATCACCAGCGCATCGACGCCGGAACGGACGAGTTTCTTCGCCAGCGACAGCGCCGGGGCGAAGCAGATGACCTTTGCACCCATATTCTTGATCGCCTCGATGCTGCCCTTGGGCGGCAGTCCGCCGGCAAGGACGACATGGCCGACCTCATGCTTGGCGCACACCGCGATCAGATCGAAAAGCTGCGGATGCATGGTGATCAGGTTGACGCCGAAGGGCCTGGTTGTCAGCTTCTTCGCCTCGGCGATTTCGGTATCGAGCAGTTCAGGCGTCATGGCTCCACACGCAATCACACCAAAGCCGCCAGCATTGCTGATCGCGGAAACCAGATGGCGTTCGGACACCCAGCTCATCGCGCCGCACATGATGGCGACGTCACATCCCAGAAATTGCGTGCCGCGCCCCATCAGGCGGTGGAGCTTGTCTTTTGCCATTATTCTGCCTTCACCGGAGGAACAAATCTGATTCATGCAGCTTCTGTTGCGGCGTCAAGGCCATAGGCCGTGTGCAGCACGCGGACAGCAAGTTCCGTCTCGTCCTCATCGATCAGCACGCTGACCTTGATCTCGCTGGTCGAAATGGCCTGGATATTGATGCCGCGGTCGGCGAGCGACTTGAACATGGTAGCGGCAATGCCCGCATGGCTCTTCATGCCAACGCCAACGACCGAAATTTTTGCGACCTTGCTGTCGGAAATGATGCGGTTGAAACCGATAGTGGTTTTTTCGCTTTCCAATATGTCCATTGAGCGGGCAAGGTCGGCGGCGGGAACCGTGAAGGTCACGTCCGTCTCGCCCTTTTCGCGTCCGACATTCTGGATAATCATATCAACATTGATCGCTGCATCGGCCAGCGGGCCAAAAATGCTGGCCACCGCACCGGGCCGGTCGGGCACGCGGGTGATGATGATCTTTGCTTCATTCTTGTCATGGGCGATGCCGGTGATGAGCTGCCGTTCCATATCGCTTCCTTCAATTTCTTCTTCGCTGACGATCAATGTGCCGGGAAGATCGTCCTGATCCGGGTCGTCGAAGGAGGAGAGCACCTGAATGCGCACCCCTTCCTTCATGGCAAGGCCGACCGAGCGGGTCTGGAGCACTTTCGCCCCGACGCTCGCCAGTTCGAGCATTTCCTCATAAGTGACCTTGTCGAGCTTGCGCGCACGCGCCACGATGCGCGGGTCGGTGGTATAGACGCCGTCCACATCAGTGTAGATGTCGCAGCGGTCGGCCTTTACCGCCGCCGCCACCGCAACCGCCGACGTGTCGGAGCCGCCACGGCCCAGTGTCGAGATGCGGCCATTCTCCATCATGCCCTGAAAACCGGGAATGACGGCGACCTGACCCGATGCCATCGCGGCGTTCAGCGCCTCGGTTTCGAAACTTTCAATACGCGCTTTGGCATGGGTGTCGACGGTGCGGATCGGTAATTGCCAACCCAGCCAGCTTCGCGCGTCCACGCCCATGGATTTCAACGTCATGGCCAAAAGGCCGCTGGTCACCTGTTCGCCGCTGGCTACGACCACGTCATATTCCGCCGGATCGTAGAGCGAGCTTGCCTCGCGGCAGAATCCGACAAGCCGATCGGTTTCGCCCGCCATGGCAGACACAACCACGGCAACTTCATTGCCCTGTTCGACGACATGCTTGACGCGCGCAGCGACGCTGCGGATTCGTTCCATGCCCGCCATCGACGTGCCACCAAATTTCATCACTATGCGCGCCATGATTTGCGCCTTATTCCTGTCCGTTGCAGAGATGCCCCGGCGCGGGGCGCGCCCCTATTAGCACCGAGAGAAATTATGGCAAGCAAGGCCGCAAATACGATCAACCCCGACGAAGCCGCGCATTTCGGCAAGCTGGCCGCCGACTGGTGGGACCCCAAGGGCAGCAGCGCAATGCTTCACAGGCTCAATCCCGTGCGTTTGCGCTATGTGCGTGAGGCGATCGATGCGCATTGGCACAGCGATGCGCGCACGATGCGCCCGCTTGAGGGAAAGCGCGTGCTGGATGTGGGTTGTGGCGCGGGCTTGCTCAGCGAACCGCTGGCGCGGATGGGTGCGCAGGTCACGGCCATTGATGCTGCCCCGGAAAATATCGTTGCCGCTGCCGCCCATGCCGAAAAGCAGGGACTGGTCATCGATTATCGTGCCTGCGGCATCGAAAAGTTGGACGATACCGGTTTCGATCTTGTCGCGTCGATGGAAGTGATCGAACATGTTGCCGATCCGCAAGCCTTTGTCGATGGATTGGCCCATGCCCTGACGCCCGATGGCCTTATGATTTTGTCGACGCCCAACAGAACGGCACTATCGCACCTTGCCATGATTACCCTGGGCGAGGGACTGGGGCAAATTCCCAAGGGCACGCATGACTGGCACAGCTTTCTGACGCCCGACGAGCTGGAGGAAATGCTTGGCAAGGCGGGGCTGGAGGCGACCGATATACGCGGCCTGTCGTTCAGCATTGTTGATGGTTTCACGCTGTCGGGGAACAGGGCGCTCAACTATCTGATGAGCGTTCGCAAGGCACGGGGCGATCGTTAGGGTCAGGACCCTAAGG
>JAENVZ010000090.1 GCA_016650315.1 Alphaproteobacteria bacterium
ACGACAAGGTCGATATTGTTCAGAATGCTATCGATCTGGCGCATGTTCTGGGTGTGGCGGAACCAAAGGTGGCGATAGTATCGGCGGTGGAAACCGTAACCCCCAAAATCACATCGACGATCGATGCCGCTGCCTTGTGCAAAATGGCCGAGCGCGGTCAGATTTGCGGGGCGATACTCGATGGCCCGCTCGCCTTTGATAATGCCATCAACCTGAAATCGGCGGAAATAAAACATATCCACTCGCCGGTTGCCGGTATGGCGGACATATTGATCGTGCCGGATATGGAGGCCGGCAACATGCTGGCCAAGCAGTTGGAATATCTGGCGGATGCCGAGTCGGCGGGGGTGGTTTTGGGCGCGCGCGTGCCGATTATCCTGACGAGCAGGGCAGACAGCGCCAAAAGCCGTCTTGCCTCCTGTGCTGTTGCGGTTTTGATGGCGCAGGCCCGGCGTACCGAGCTTAAGGCTGCTGCGGCGCGCCATGATGCATGAGCCGGGTTCCATCCTGATCGTCAACGGTGGGTCGTCCAGCATCAAATTCGCCGTCTTTGGCGCAGACCTCTTATCTCTCCTGCACGGCAAGATCGCCGGGATTGGCACCCATCCGCATTTCACGGCCAAACGGGCGGATGGGTCTTTGCTGGCGGACAGGGATTGGGGCGAAGGGGCAACGATCACCATCGATGCGCTGGTTGCCCGGTTGAGTCGCTGGCTGGTCGACCATCTGGGCGACACGGATCTGTCCGCCATTGGCCACCGCGTCGCCATTGGCGGTCTGGAACATTCCGGCCCGGCCATCCTGACCCCTGACATCATTGCCAAATTGCGGGCGCTGGTCCCGCTCGCGCCATTGCACCAGCCCATCAATCTGGACCTTATCGAAAGTCTGGCCAGCGTATTCCCGGATGTGCCGCAAGTCGCCTGCTTTGACACAGCCTTTCACCGCACGTTGCCACCGGAAGCCGAAACCTATGCGCTTCCCGCACTATTGAGAGATGCCGGAGCCTGTCGTTACGGTTTCCACGGCCTGTCCTATGAATATATCTCCGGCCAATTGCCCCGGCTTGGCAAGCGCGTCGCCGAAGGTCGCACGGTTGTCGCCCATCTGGGGAGTGGCGCGAGCATGTGCGCGATGCTCGCCGGACGCAGTATCGCTACCACCATGGGTTTCAGCCCGCTGAGCGGTCTTGTCATGGGTACGCGTTGTGGCGACCTCGACCCCGGCCTGATGATCTGGCTGATCCGTGAACGGGGGATGAGTGTCGATCAGGTCGAACACATACTCTATGCC
Source organism: Alphaproteobacteria bacterium (assembly GCA_016650315.1). Taxonomy (GTDB): domain Bacteria; phylum Pseudomonadota; class Alphaproteobacteria; order Sphingomonadales; family Sphingomonadaceae; genus Rhizorhapis. The sequence goes on from JAENVZ010000090.1 coordinate 1,294, forward strand.
GAGTCTGGCCTGAAAGGATTGTCGGGTCTGACCGGCGATATGGGAGAACTTCTGGCAAGCGATGACAGCCTTGCCAGATTTGCGGTCGATGTGTTTGCCTATAGGGCTTCCACCGCGCTGGGTGGGCTATGCGCGGCGCTCGGTGGTCTGGATGCGTTGATATTTACCGCAGGGATTGGCGAAAATGCCCCGGATATCCGTGCCGCCATTTGCGAACGGTCGGCATGGCTGGGCGTTCGGATCGACAAACGGGCAAACCAAACGAATGCGCAGTGTATCAGCAGCGATGACAGCCCGGTTTCCGTGTGGGTGATCCCGACTCAAGAAGAACTGATGGTCGCGCGACACACGGCCAATCTTGCCTTCGAAATATCCTCCGACAGTCAGGTAGCGGCATCATGACCATTTCGAAAACCACAGTGCTACGGACAGACGTAAATATGGTGCCAGACCAGAGGTCGGATGACTGAGACGCCCGCCCCTGAAACCAGCTCGCCGGTGGGGGAAGTCGTCACCGTTCATGGCGCCGTGGTGGACGCCCTCTTCGCAAGCGGTGACCTGCCCGCGATCGAAGAAGCGCTGCACATTATAGCGGAAGACGGAGCGATCGTTGTCGCTGAAGTGCAGGCGCATCTTGATACGCATCGCGTGCGGGCGATTGCGCTTGAGGCTACCAATGGGCTGCGTCGCCACGATGTCGTCCACCGGACCAACAATGCGATTACGGTTCCGGTTGGCGACAATGTTCTGGGTCGGTTGTTGAATGTTGTCGGTGCGCTTGGGGATCGCGGCGCGGCCCTGCCTGAAGACACGCCACGTTGGCCAATCCATCGGTTGCCGCCCGCCTTTTCCGTGCAGTCGGGCACGACCGACCTGTTTATGACCGGCATCAAGGTGATCGACCTGCTGACTCCGCTCGCGCACGGTGGAAAGGCAGCGATGTTCGGCGGAGCGGGGGTGGGCAAGACCGTTCTGGTGATGGAACTCATCCAGGCGATGGTGACCGGGTACAAGGGCATTTCGGTTTTTGCCGGCGTGGGAGAACGTTCGCGTGAGGGGCACGAGATGCTGCTGGATATGCAGACGTCCGGCGTTCTGGAACGGACGGTTCTGGTCTATGGACAGATGAACGAGCCGCCGGGCGCACGCTGGCGCGTGCCGATGACGGCGCTGACCGTGGCCGAATATTTCCGTGATGAGAAGCATCGCAACGTGCTGTTGCTGATGGACAATGTGTTCCGCTTTGTTCAGGC
>JAENVZ010000091.1 GCA_016650315.1 Alphaproteobacteria bacterium
CGTCTGGACCACCGAACTTAACACGCTCGCCGCCAAGCGTTTTCACGGCACCCCGGCGGCGGTCACCATCGCCCGCGTGCTTGCCATTTGTGTCGAGCTTTCCAGCTTGCATCTGCAAAAATATGACCGGCTGGAAACCCTTCTCGCCGCGCTGCAATTTGGCGATGGCGCAGCGGCGGCGCTGGTGACGGCGGACCCGGCGGGTTTGCGCATCGATACGCCCTTTGCCGCGACGCTTCCCGACAGTCAGCACCTTATTCAGTGGCATATCGGCGACCATGGTTTTGCCATGCATTTGTCGGGCGAAGTGCCCGGACGCATCGCGGCAGCGCTGGCAGAACATGAAATGCGTGCGGTATTATGCCCGGAAGGCATAGGAGAGGTGGATGGCTGGGCTGTGCACGCGGGCGGGCGATCGATCCTGGATGCCGTGGCACACGGCCTCGACTTGCCCGAACACGCTCTCGACGACAGTCGGGCTGTACTGAACGCCTATGGCAACATGTCGTCGGCCACACTCATGTTCGTTCTGGCTGGAATGCTGGCAGACAAGGTTCCCCGGAAAGGGGTGGCACTGGCCTTTGGTCCCGGACTTGCCGCTGAAGGATTCGGATTTTCAAGGCCGTGACTCGAAACCTCTCCATCCGCGCGTTGGAAGAAGAGCAGATGGACGCGCCCGATCTGCCGGACGCAGATTATGCTGCGGTGCTGCAAGGGCTTGGCCGGGTCAACATCGCTACGCTTGCTGCACGTCCCACACTGGATTTTCTATGCCGCGCAGCACGACGAGATCGGCCCTTTCGGTTGCTGGATGTCGGCTTTGGCGATGGCGGAATGCTGCGCAGCATTTTTCGATGGAGCAGGCGAAACGGCCTGCTGTGCGAACTGACCGGCATTGACCTGAACCCGCGCAGCGAAGCGGTGGCGCGGACCCTGCACCCGACAGGCGCGCCGATATTCTACCGCACCGGCGACTATGCGGATCTGGCGCATGAACCCTGGGACTTCATCATCAGCAGTCTGGTCACCCATCATATGAGCGACGTAGAGCGGCAGGCTTTTTTGGTGTTCATGGAGCGACATTCCGCACGTGGCTGGTTCATCAACGACCTTCATCGTCATGTCCTGGCCTATCGCGGCTTTCCCGTGCTCGCCCGCCTGCTGCGTGTCCATTCCGTCGTGCGCGAAGATGGCCAGCTCAGCATCGCGCGATCCTTTCGACCGGCGGAATGGCGGGCCATGCTGGCGGAGGCTGACCTGACCAATGTTGCGCGCGTGCGGCGCCATTTTCCTTTTCGACTATGCATCGAACGCATCCGCTAATCATCGGCGGAGGTCCGGCTGGCGCTGCCGCTGCGATCCGTCTTGCGCAAGCAGGAGCCGGTTCGACGATTATTGAACGGCAGACAATCGTAGGCGACCCGCTATGCGGCGGTTTTCTAAGCTGGCGAACGCTTGAAGTGTTGGAAGCACTCGGCCTGTCGGGTGACGAATTGCAAGGCCATGAAATCCGCGCGCTGCGAATCTTTGCAGGGCGCCGTATCTATGAACTGCCGCTGCCCGCCCCCGCAAGGGGCGTCTCCCGCAGGCGGCTGGACAGCCTATTGCTTGCAAAGGCCGAAAGCCTGGGCGCGACCGTGCAGCGCGGCATTGCTATATCCGAATATAGAGCGGGCGAATTACGGTTTGATAATGGAGAAGTGCTGACACCGAAAAGTCTATTCCTGGCCACCGGCAAGCACGACCTGCGCGGACTGCCGCGCCCAAGGGATGCTGCGGGACGGGACCCCCTGCTGGGCCTGCGCCTTCGGTTGCCGTCCAGCAACGCCCTGACGGACATACTGGGTGGCCATATTGAAATGCACCTGTTCAAGGGCGGCTATTTGGGAATTGTTCTGCAAGAGGGAGCAACCGCCAATCTCTGCATGGCGGTGCGCAAAAGCCGCCTCGCCGTCGCCCAGAATAGCCCCGCAACGCTTTTTGCGCAACTGGCGCAGGATAGTCCCGCCCTTGCCGAACGGCTGGCAGATATGTCTGACGCACCGCATATCGATGCTATTGGCCGGATTCCCTATGGTTGGCGCGCACGAACGACGCAGCCGGGCATTTTTCGCCTGGGTGATCAAGCCGGTGTCATTACATCTCTCGCTGGAGAAGGCATTGGCATTGCACTGGCCAGTGCCCAGTGCGCGGTGAACTATTGGCGCGACGGTGGCAATACAGCCGCTTCGGCTTATCAGCGCGCTTTTGCCCGCCAACTGCGCCGACCGCTTGCGATCGCGGAACTGGTGGGCCGCCTAGGCCGGCATCCCGATCTTGCTGCCCTGCCCCTTGCCCTGATCGCTACGATACCCGGCGCGGCAGTCCTGATCGCACGCGCGACGCGGATATAACAGAATATTGATCCAGAGGCGTTACGACACCATATTCGTGCGATGAAAAAGAAGATTCTCTCCGACCTCGAGTGGAAAGCCCGGCTGACCCCTGAGCAATATCATGTCCTGCGCGAAGCGGGCACCGAGCGCGCCTTCACCGGGAAATATTATCATAACGAAGCCGATGGCCGCTATTTTTGCGCGGGTTGCGGTGCGGAACTGTTCGACAGTGGCGAGAAATATGACAGCGGCTCGGGATGGCCCAGCTTCACCGCACCCGTCGATGGCGAAGCGGTCATCGAACATGTCGATGCAAGCCACGGGATGCGCCGGGTGGAGATACGCTGTGCCAGTTGTGAGGGGCATCTGGGCCATGTCTTTCCCGATGGTCCGGGCATCACGGGCTTGCGCTATTGCATGAACAGCGCGTCGCTGGATTTCAAACCGCATGGCGAAGACGAATAAAGCTTCATCCAAAATCCCTGCCGTTCATCATTGGTAAAGCCGCAAAGCGCTTGTAGGCTGAGCTGACAGCGCGTAATCGAGCACATAGATGGCAAAATCAAACAAGACACAATCGCAGGAACGAATGCGCAGGATCGCAAAGCGTATTCTTCAGGTCGGATTGTTCACAGGGATTGCTGGCGTCATTGCGCTGGTCGTGGCGGTCGCTGTGGCGATGTCGTCCCTACCCAGTTACGAAGCCATGAAATCCTCACCCAATGGGCAAATGATCCGCGTCCATGCGACCGACGGCTCCGTCATCGTATCCCTTGGCCCCAGCTTCGGCAAATGGCTGTCCTATAATCAGATTCCGAAAATCATGGTCGATGCCATGGTGTCTGTCGAGGACAAGCGCTATTATATGCACCCCGGCGTCGATCCCATCGGCCTGACCCGCGCAACCTGGCTCGCCGTTGTCCATCGCGGCACCGGTCGACGGATGCAGGGCGCATCGACCATCACGCAGCAGGTGGCCCGCAATATATTCCTGAACAACAGCTACAGTTATGGGCGCAAGGCGCGGGAAATAATTCTGGCGATGGCGCTGGAGCGTAAATTCTCCAAGCAGCAGATCCTGGAACTCTACCTGAACAAGGTCTATTTTGGCGGCGGCGCTTATGGAATCGATGCCGCCAGCCGCAAATTTTTCGGCCACCCCGCAACTGAACTCAGCCTTGGTGAAGCGGCTATCGTCGCTGGCCTTGTCAAGGCACCGTCGCGCTATGCGCCAACCGCCGATGCGGAGGCCGCCATCGGACGGGCAGGGGTCGTCCTTGACGTCATGGAGGAAAATGGCGCGATCACATCGGCACAAGCTGCGGCGGCCAAGCCTGAAGATATTGCCTTGGCCCCCGAAGCACCGCAGAACAGCGTGCGCTATTTCACGGACTGGGCATTGCCGCAGCTTGACACATTGATCGACGACACGACGCAGCCGCTGGACGTGTGGACTACGATCGATCTGAAGATGCAACGCGCCGCGACACTGGCCCTGCGCAATAACGCTCCTGCCGGAACGCAGGGCGCGCTGGTGTCGCTTGACCGCGACGGGGCCGTGCGCGCGATGGTTGGCGGTCTGGATTATGTCAGTTCCAATTATAATCGCGCAACACAGGCCGAGCGCCAGCCCGGTTCAGCCTTCAAGCTGTTTGTCTATCTGGCTGCGCTGGAGGCTGGTTTTACCCCCGATACGGCTGTCGTGGACGAACCGGTTGATATTAACGGCTGGCAACCGCGCAACAATTCCCGCCATTTCAACGGGCAAATCGACGTGCGCACCGCCTTTGCCTATTCGATCAACACGATCGCCGCGAAATTGGGTGTTGAAGTCGGGTTTTCCGCCGTTGCCGACATGGCTCGCCGCTTTGGCATAACCACGCCGATCAATACCCATCCGTCCATGGTGCTTGGCACATCGGACGTCCGGTTGATCGACATGACCCGCGCCTTTGCGTCGGTCGGCCGCAAGGGCGTGGCTGTCATTCCCTATGGCATAACCAAGGTGACCACCGCCGAGGGCGATCTGCTATACGAGCATCAGGACGACACCAGCCGGGTTCTGGTCGCGCCTTGGGTTGCAGCAGGCATGACCGACCTGTTGCAGACAGCAGTCAACACCGGCACAGGCCGCGCCGCGCAGATCGGCCGACCGGTCGCAGGCAAAACCGGCACCACCAGCAGCAACAAGGATGGCTGGTTTCTCGGCTTTTCCAGCGGCATCACGACTGGCGTTTGGATGGGCCGCGACGATGCGCGCACTGTCGGCGGTTTGCAGGGGGGAAGGGCGCCTGCCCGGGCCTTCGCCCAATATATGCAGGTCGCGGTCGCCAAGCGGCCTACGGAAGAATTCGACACCGCGCTCAAACTGCCCGAATGGCAATTGGAACCCGATGACGAGGCCTATTTCGGCGCTCCTGATAACGGCATGTATGTTGACGATAATGGGATGCCGCTGGAAACCCTGCCGAACGATGGAATAGTCGGCGCAGACCCCTCAGCCCCAGACGAAACCGCTCCCGGCGGCACTCCGGCATCGCCCCGGCTCGACCAGAAATGGATCGACGAAGTGCTTGGCCGTGAGGGTGGTAAAGGGACGCCTCCATCGCCCGCACCTCCTGCACCCCGTACCAATCCTCAACGCCAACCACCAACAGCGCCGCAGGGCCGGCCCCCGCAATAAAGTACCCCTTCACCCGCCAATACGGTGCAGCATCGCGCCATGTTCACGAAGCCAGCGGCGTGCAGGGGCCGGATCCTCACCATAGATTTGTGCATGGCGGGCATGAAAGGCGGGGCTATGGTCCATATGCGCCAGATGCGCGACTTCATGGGCCACGGTCGCTTGCCGCACGAAGACGGGAGCACAGATCAGCCGCCAGCTATACCGGATATTGCCGCTGGCGGCGCAACTGCCCCAGCGTGAACGGGGATCGCCAACCGAAACCTGACCAAGGCGCAGCCCTGCGCGCGCGGCGTAGACCTCCGTTTCATGCGTCAGCTTTTTCCGCGCCTCTTCACGAAGCCAACGCAGGATCCGGGGCGAAATGCTCGATTGAGAACCACCCACTATTAGACAATCGCCATCATGCACCGCGCGGCGAGGGGCGGTGGGCGACCAGTCGATCCGCACATCTCGCCCTTCGAAGGGAAAAACCGCGCCTTGCGTCAAGTCAATCTTGCCGGGCGCCGCTGCCAATTGTCCTTCCAGCCAGACATGTTGCTCAGCCACCCATTTAAGCGCCTTGCGCAGGCTGGCCTTGGGGGGAAGGCCAAGACGGATTTCCTGCTTGGCTGGATCGACGGACAGCCGGAACGATCGCGTGCGGACATGACGCCGCACGCGCAACGGATAATCGACTCCTCCGACAGTCAACCGGTCGTCAGAGCTCTCTTTCGACCACATGATGTTCCAGATCACCCGCCTGCGTCTCCGATATGGTCCATCCGCGAATCGACTGACCCGCGCGATGCACCGCTTCCCGGTCGCCGCAGATCAGATAATGCCAGTCAGGCAGCGGCTTGTCCGCAGCGCGCAATTTATAGGCGCAGCTTTCGGGTAACCACGCAATATCCTTCAACATGGGCAGCGTAAGGCGCAGGCAATCGGGAACAAACGCCTTTCGGCGACGATAATCGGTGCATTGCGCGCTGTGCCGGTCAAGCAGCTTGCAGGCGACATTGGTGGGATAGATGCGGCCGGTATCCTCATCCTCAATCTTGTGCAGGCAGCATTTGCCGCAGCCGTCGCACAGCGCCTCCCAATCTGCCCGGTCAAGCTCCTTGAGCGGCCGTTCCCAGAAGGGCGTGTTCATTTCACCCAGCGGTCAAGTTCGGTCGCCACTGCTTGCGGCGATCCTTCGTCCGCATCGGTGCCGGGTTGGTCGGTGGGCAGGATGGCGATGGACTTGCCATCCGGTCCCATTAGATAGGGCGAGCGACTGTGATTGACCAGATAATCGCTGGCCCCACTCTTATCGTCCTTTGCATAATAGACGGCAAATTCCTTTGCGACCTTGGCAACCTCATCAGGCGTGCCGGTAAGTCCTATGAGTTTGGGGTCGAACGCGGAAACATAGTTTTTCAGCACCGACTCCGTATCACGGTCAGGATCGATCGTAATGAATATCGGCTGCACTTTCGCTGCGCGCGCGGGGTCCTGCTTTGCGAACAGGCGATAGCCCTGCATCAGTTTCTGCAGGTCGAGCGGACAGATATCCGGGCAATAGCTGTAACCGAAATACATCATCCGGTACTGGCCATCGAAATCACTATAGGAAACTTTCACGCCGTCCTGGTTGGTCAGGGTGAACGGTCCGCCAATGCTGGCTCCAGCCAATGGCGCTTCACCTTGTTGCGTCTCCCCTTCCTGTGAGCTGCTGTTACAGGCTGCAAGCGACAAGGCGGCGAGAAAGGCGATCGAAAGACAGGCTTTGTTCATGGCGTAGCCAGCCATGCCTTGCTAAGGATAGAAATTCAATCACTTCCGACGAATGAACAGGGTGGCAAGACATGCGTGGTCGATTTGGAGTCATTTTTTCTCTGGTGCGAACAACGGTTTTTGCCGGTCTGACAGCGGCAGTGTTGATCCCGGGATCGGCTTATGCGCAATTTTCCGACAGCTATAACTTCCTGAAAGCCGTCAGGGATCGTGACGGAGCCAAAGCCACTGAATTTGTTGATCAGCCTGGCACCACCCTCATCAACACCAAAGACGGACAGACTGGCGAAACCGCTCTGCATATCGTGATCGCGCGGCGAGACGCCGTCTGGCTTAATTTCCTGCTGGTCAAGGGGGCCAAACCCGATCTGGCAGACAATCGGGGTACTACGCCGCTGATGCTGGCGGCGGAGCTACGTTTTCTTGACGGTGCACAGCTACTGCTTGCTACAGGCGCGCAGGTCGACAAAGCCAATGACAAGGGCGAAACTCCCCTGATCCGCGCGGTACAGCTTCGTGACTTGCTGATGGTTCGGTTACTCATCTCGGGCGGAGCAAATTCTGAAAAGGCGGACACATTGGCGGGTATGTCCGCACGCGACTATGCCAAACGCGACAGCCGGAGTCCGGCATTGCTGGCTGCGCTCGATACGCCAAAGCCAGCACAAGACGTCAAAGCCGAAGTGGAAGGCCCCAAATTCTGATTTCTGGATCAACAACTCGCAGCATAGCGACCATTGACCTCAGCGATAGAAAACATGGTTGTCGATAGCGACCAGCTTGGTGCGTCCCCAGCCCGGTGAGACACGACGGGCATGAAAATAGAGAGCGCCCTTGACCTCGTTAGCCCAGCTATTGTTCAAAGCGATCTTCGCAATGGCAACAGCCGTGTGCCAGGCATTGCTTGCTGTATTGATCGCCGGCATCCGACCGCCACGGACGAAGGAGAACTGGCTGCGCTGATAAATGACACCACAGAAACTGTCAGGAAAACGCGGCGACTCGCTGCGATTGATGACGACGCGAGCGACAGCGAGCTGCCCGGTGAGGGTCTCACCCTTGGATTCGAAATAAACCGCGCCGGCAAGGCACTGCATTTCAGGATCAAGTACGTCGGAAACGTCCTGTTGTTTCACCAATTCAGCGAGGCTCGACGCATCGGAATCCGTATTGGTATCGGCATCGTTCAGAATGCGTGGCATCACGGTAACGGAACCATCAGCATTATGAACGATTGAAACAGGGGATTGAGGCGCTGCGTCTTGCACGGCTGGGACAGCATCAATGGAAGACAGGGCACGGCTCGTCATCGCAACGGTTCCTGCCGAATCGGCAGCCCCGGAAGCAAGTGAGGGATCTGTTGCAACCAATGAAGCAACAGCAGATATAAAAATCGCCGCCAACGAAGCGGCCTTCAAACGAAAACTCATAAAGTCACATATTCATGCGGTTGGTCGACCCTGAACGCCCAAAAAACTTGAAACCCTGGCGCTCGGTCGCCCCCCGTCTGCGTGTTTGCCGATCATGTCCCCCTTGGACCGGATACGGTAACCTGCGCGTTGAGCAGGGGCTCTTCGTCTGCCAGGCAGGCAAAGTCAATCCTTAACAAATTATTTCAGCGGCGAACCGTTCCGGTTGCGGGACGTCAAGTTCAATCAACCATATATCGGGGTCCGACTTGATACGACGCTCAAGATATTGCGCACGTTCCTCTTGCGACTCGTCGTTGTTCGGGCCGCAGGGGACCAACCGGTATCCGCCCACATAATCTGGAATCCGTTCGAACAGCCCGGTTTCAACCCCTCTTTCGAGGCATATCAGTAAAATGGATCCGGCAACTTCATCGCCTTTGCGTACGACAGTAGCAAAGCCGCCCTCCTGCCCGGCGCGGCGAATCAGGGCGCTTGTTAGCATCCGGCTGGTCAGCCGGTCAGACATGCCTGGAACGATCACCCTTTCCTTGCTCCAGCGCATAGCCTGCAAGCGAGGAGAGCGGAGTGTGCGACCGCATGAAGGTTCCTGTTCCGCGTGCCACTTCTTCGCCATGGGCGTCAATAAGCCGGGCGTCAGCGACATAAACGCGTCGTTTTCCACTGATCCAGCGTCCCTCCGCAATGATCGGTCCCGTGGTCAGCGGTTTGGTGAACAGCAGGTTGAATGCGGTGGTCAACAGAAACCGGTCATTGACCAAACTGTTGGCGGCATAGAAGGCCGCATCGTCGAGCATCTTGAAATAGCTGGTGCCATGGACTGCGCCAGCAGCATGGTAGAAATGCTCATCCACCGAAAAATCGATCCGGCTATGGCCTTGCTCAGTGATAGTCAGGCGTGATTTGAAGATGCGATTGATGGGCGCGGAGAGATATAATCGTTCCAGCGCACGAAAATGCGCAACCTCACCACTATCGGCTGGATGGCCGGCGTGCGGATCAGGCCGCGTCACGCGCCTCATCTCCCGCCAGCAAGGCGAAAAGCGCCTCATCCGATCCAGCACCGCGCAACCGCGCCATGTGGCGTTCATTGCGCAGATAGCGCGACACGCGAGCGAGCGTCTTCAAATGATCAGCGCCGCTATCGACAGGTGACAACAGCGCAAAGACGAGATCAACTGGCAAGCCATCCACCGCATCGAAGGCGACTGGCTCTTCAAGCAACACAACGACAGCACTCATGGTCGACAAATCATCGAGTTTTGCATGAGGAATGGCGACACCGGCGCCAAAGCCCGTCGAACCAAGGCGTTCGCGTTCCATCAGCCGTTCGAAAACCACATGCTCGTCAAGGCCATAGGCAGACGCGGCGATTTCCGATACGCGCTGAAACAGCTGCTTCTTGTTGCTTGCAGTCAGGCGGCTATTGAGCGCCTCTGGCCGTAAAATATCATCAAAATGAGGCATAATAAACTCGAACGGTCGACCGGGGACTGAAGAATGCCCCCCGGCCGATCCTGTGTTGCATCTGAAACTGAAGCTCGGCCAGATAGAGACTGGACGGGATCAGGTCAACCGCTTCTGGGTTCTACCCAACCGATAGTGCCATCACGACGCCGATAGACCATATTATAGTTACTGGTTCCGCTGTTGAGGAACAAAAGCGCGTTAGTATTCCGCAAGTCGAGCATCATGACTGCGTCAGAAACCGATGCTTCGGGTATATCCACGCGTGTTTCCGCAACAATCAAAGGAGATTCAGGCGCTTCCTCATCCTCGCTTGCGGCCTCGAAAATTGTATAGGCTGCACCATTGATCAACCCATCAGGTATCCGTGCCGCTTCCGCCGCCAACGCCTGACTATGGCGATCCTTCAGTCGGCGCATATAACGGCGCAACTGCTTTTCGATACGCTCTGCCGCCTGTTCAAAGGCGAGATGAGCATCTTGTGCCTCGCCCGCTCCTTTCAGTACCAGACCCTGCATGACGTGACATATAATGTCGCAATGAAATGCGCTGTGCGGCGCCAAACCGAATGTTACCTGCGCGGAGATAGTTCGCGAAAAATATTTCTCGGCCATCGACTGCAACCGCTGGGTAACATAGGTTTTCAGCGCGTCGCCCGTATCGACCTGATGCCCGGAAACACGAATATCCATCGTTTCTTCTCCTTCAAACCGGCTAACCTAAACAGGATAGCCGAACATTCATGCAGGAGGACCGGAATCAAGCCACAAGGGCTTGTCCAGTGCCGCTACAAATGACGCGTGTCGTTCCAGTTCCGACGATGAGGCATTATACGTGCGCGCCGGACGAACAGAACGGATTTGGGGAACAATCTCGGACAGATCATGCCCCTTCCCATCAGTCTCGACACCCAGAACCAGCCCGATCTGTCGCCCACCGGTCAATTCGATATAGAGTTGGGCCAGCAATTCCGCATCCAGCAACGCGCCATGTTTGATACGATGGCTGCGGTCTATGCCATAACGGGTGCAGAGCGCATCCAGACTATGCTTGGCGCCTGGGTGCAATGTTCTGGCCATGGCAACGGTGTCGATCATCCGCGTCATGCTGATCCCGGACCGGCCGCAAAGCATCAATTCATGGTTGAGAAAGCCAAAGTCGAATTTGGCATTATGGGCGACCAGTGGACTATCGCCCAAAAATTCGAGCAGCACATCGACACCAACAGGAAATAATTGCTTATCGGAGAGGAATGTATCGGAAAGGCCGTGTATTGCCTCGGCGGCGGCGGGCATCGACCGCTGCGGATTATAATAAGCATGAAAGGTTTGGCCCGTGGGCACGCGGTTGACGAGTTCGATGCAGCCTATTTCCACAAGTCTGTCCCCGCTTTGAGGGTCGAACCCGGTTGTCTCTGTATCGAAGATGATTTCGCGCATGCTTTGATTCTCTCCTATCCCTTATCGGCCTGCGCGGCGACTTAAACAAGCGGTCAGCCGCCGGA
>JAENVZ010000092.1 GCA_016650315.1 Alphaproteobacteria bacterium
GGCCGTGGTGGAGGCGGTGCATGAGGTCAACCGCTGCCGCTGCCTGTTCGCCACCCATTATCATGAACTGACGCGCCTTGCCGAAAAGCTGGACGCGCTGTCGCTTCACCATGTCCGCGCCCGCGAATGGAAGGGCGATCTTGTCCTGCTGCACGAACTGGCCGAAGGGCCTGCCGACCGCAGCTATGGCCTTGCCGTCGCGCGTCTGGCGGGACTGCCCCCCGCAGTTTTGTCCCGCGCAAAGGACGTGCTGGCCCGACTGGAGGAAGGCAAGGCAAAAACCGGCGGCATCGCGGCAGGACTGGATGATTTGCCTCTGTTCGCGGCAATGGCGCAACCAACAGAGGCAAAAAAGGATGCCTTGCGGGACGTTCTTCACGCCATTGATGCAGATACCCTCAGTCCAAGAGACGCGCTTGATATTATTTATCAGCTCAAGCAACTGGCCATCGACGATGTTAATCCCTAGCTAGTAGTCATGGCCCCTCCTTTTGACAGCCTTGCGAGCCGACGCGCCATCATTGACCGTCGAACCATCGCCGACAATTTCACCATCATCGCCGCCGAACAAGGTGACGACAATCTGAAGCTGCGTCAGTCGATCGTCAAACGATTGAAAGCCGTACTGGCCGAAGGACGGATCGAAATCGCCAAACGCCTGACCGACAATCCTTCTCGCGGCAGGGAAGCGGCGGCGGGTCAAGCGTTCCTGATCGATCAGATCGTCCGTCTTCTCTACGACGCCACTGTTCAATATCTGTACCCGGTCAATAATCCGACAGCATCCGAACGCATCGCGATCATGGCGGTGGGCGGCTATGGCCGGGGCGAAATGGCGCCCCATAGCGATGTCGATATAGCCTTCATCACGCCTTACAAGCCAACGGGGTGGACTGAACAGGTCATCGAATCGATGCTCTATTCGCTCTGGGACCTGCAACTCAAGGTCGGGCATAGCAGTCGTTCGATTGACGAAACCATGCGCATGGCAAAGGAAGATCTGACGATCCGCACGGCCTTGCTCGAAGGGCGGTATATCTGGGGCGACCAAGCGGTCTATGATGAGGCATCCACCCGTTTCGACAAAGAGGTGGTGAAGGATACGGCACGCGCCTTCATCGCGGAAAAACTGGCGGAACGCGATGATCGGCACAAACGCATGGGCGACAGTCGCTATGTCGTCGAACCCAATGTGAAAGAGGGTAAAGGCGGGCTGCGCGACCTGCACACCCTGTTCTGGATTGGTAAATATGTGCACCGCGTGCGGTCGGTATCCGACCTTGTCGGGGTGGGATTGCTGACGCCCAAGGAATTGCAGCAATTCCAGCGGGCCGAGAATTTCCTCTGGGCCGTGCGTTGCCACCTGCACATGTTGACCGGGCGCGCCGAAGATCGGCTGACCTTTGATTTGCAACTCGAAATCGCAACACGCATGCGCTATGCCGACCGCGCCAACAAATCGGCGGTCGAGCGGTTCATGCAATATTATTTCCTGAACGCAAAGATGGTCGGCGACCTGACCGGCGTATTCCTGGCGCATCTTGACGACGCCTTTGCAGCCCGCGGACGACGGTTCTTCCCCAGCATCACGCGCCGGCCGAAAAAACTCAATGGCTTCACACTGAACCGTGGGCGTCTGGCCCTGCCCTATGAGAAATTTTTTGCGGAAGAGCCGATCCGCCTTATTGAAATATTCGCACTGGCCGACAAGCATGCTCTGGAAATCCATCCCCTCGCCATGCGTTCAGCCAACCGCGATGCGCACCTGATCGACAATCGTATCCGCAACGATGCGCGTGCCAACGAACTGTTTCTGGACGTCCTTGCATCGCCGCGCGATCCCGAAACCGTGTTGCGCTGGATGAACGAAGCGACGATATTTGGCCGATTTGTGCCGGATTTCGGGCGCGTCGTCGCCCAGATGCAATTTGATATGTATCATCATTATACCGTGGATGAACATACCATTCGCGCTGTCGGCCTGCTGGCGGAAATCGAAAATGACACGCACAAGGGCGATCACCCGCTTTCCACAGCCATCATGCAGAAAGTCATTTCGCGCCGGGTGCTGTTCGTCGCGGTCCTGCTGCACGACATTGCCAAGGGTCGTGGCGGCGACCACAGTATATTGGGTGCGGACATCGCGATGGAACTGTGTCCGCGGCTGGGCCTTACCGCCGCCGAAACCGAGACGGTGTCCTGGCTGGTGCGTTATCATTTGCTGATGTCGGCCACAGCGTTCAAACGCGACCTGAGCGATTTCAAGACCATCCTCGACTTTACCGATATTGTGCAAAGCCCGGAGCGACTTCGCTTGCTCCTTGTCCTGACCATCGTTGACATCCGCGCGGTCGGTCCGGGCGTATGGAACAGTTGGAAGCGGCAGCTTTTATCCGATCTCTATGAAGCGGCGGAGGAAGTTCTGCGTCTTGGCCACAAGCAGAAGGGCCGCAAGGAACGGATCGTGGTCAAGCAGCAGCGGCTGCAAGCGGAACTCGGCTTGCCCGACAAGGAATTCGCCTCGCTCCGCAAACGCTTTCCCGAACCCTATTGGATTGCCGAACCCGACGACATATTGGCGCAAAATGCCCGTCATATCCTAAGCGCGGGGAAAAACCCTCTTTCGATCGCCGCCGAAGTCTATCCAGAACGCGGCGCAACACTGGTGACGGTTTATGCCGCGGATCATCCGGGCCTTTTCTATCGGATCGCAGGCTCCATCCATCTTGCAGGCGGCAATATCATCGACGCGCGTATCCACACGATGCGCGATGGCATGGCGATCGACAATTTTCTGGTGCAGGACCCCTTTGGCGGCCCGTTCGATCATGACGATCAACTTGCCCGCATCCGCATCGCCATTGAGGACGGGCTTGCCAACCGACACAAGTTGACGACCCGGCTGGAGGCAAAGCCCCTGCCCCGCACCCGAGCCGAAGCATTCCACATCGCGCCCAATGTGCTGATCGACAACAAGGCATCGAACCGCTTCACCGTGGTCGAGATCAATGCGCGCGACCGTCCCGCTCTGCTCTACAGTCTTGCCTATGCACTGTTCCAGTCGAAGGTGACGATCCACAGCGCCCATGTCGCCACTTATGGCGAGCGGGCGGTCGATACATTCTACCTGACCGACTTGCTGGGCGGAAAGCTGGAAAGCAAAGTACGAATTGCGACGCTGGAAAAAAGACTGCTCACAGCGGCAAGCGCGGACATTGGGGAGCATATATTGGAGGTTGCGTGAAGAACGCTGCTATTGGAGGTTGCGTGAAGAACGCTGCCCTCGCCCCTCATCCAGCCTTGACCACATGCCCCGCCGACACATGCAGATGGCACGCGGCCAATCCCGCAAACAGCGCCGGTTCCGTCCCGGTCATCCACACCTGGCCGCCACCCGCCGCCAACCGTTCGAACAGCGCCAGCCTGCGTACGGGGTCAAGATGCGCGGCGACCTCGTCCAGCAACAGCACCGGTTTACGGTCCATACGCCGTGCCACCAATTCCGCGTGGGCAAGAATGATCGATAGCAAAAGCGCTTTTTGCTCGCCGGTTGAACACAGTGCTGCCGCCTGCCCCTTGGCAATGTGTGTAACGGCAAGGTCGCTGCGATGCGGTCCCGCCAGCGCGCGTGCGGCGGCGGCATCGCGCCGGCGCCCTTCGTTCAATATCCGCGTCAGATCTTCTTCCGGCTCGTCCCAGCCATCAAGCGCCATCGCGGGGCGCGCAAATGGTCCATCGGGTTGCAATAGCAACGCTTCACCCAATGCCGCGACCGTATCGCGCCGCGCAATGGCAATCGCTGCACCATGTTCGGCCATCTGCGCCTCCAGCGCCGCCAGCCAGGTGGCATCGGCAGACCTGTCGGTGGTCAGTAATTTGGTCCGCGCGCGCATCGCCGCCTCATATCGGGCGCTGTGAACCGCATGACCGGGATGAAGCGCCAATACCAGCCGGTCCAGAAATCGCCTGCGTCCGCCCGGCGAATCCATGAACAACCGATCCATGGAAGGGGTCAGCCACAGGATGGAAAGCCATTCGGACAATGCGCTTGCTGCCGCATTGGCGCCATTGATCCGCACCAGCCGCCTGTCCGGCGCATCCACCGCTGTTCCGGTGCCAATGGTGACATCGCCCACCTGCGCA
>JAENVZ010000093.1 GCA_016650315.1 Alphaproteobacteria bacterium
GCAAGAATGATGGCGAAGAATATCCAGCCATAAACTACATGGTCAAAGCCTGCAGCAAAGTCGATGCTGGTCCGGTCGGCGATATAGATGGTGCCAAAGGCGCGCACGCCATTGGCAATGACAGCGATGATGAGCCCTGCCGACAGAAAGACTGCGCGGCGCGGCCAGCTTTTGAAGCAGACATTGCAGACAAGTGCCGCATAAGCCGTCATCGCAATGAGGAATTTCGCGCCTGAACAGGCCTCGGCCACCTCGAAATAACCCGAGGGCGTTGTAATGAATACGCCGCTCAAATGTGCTGGAATCCCGCTCCACCCAAGAAACAGCATTGAAAGACGCGCCGTAACCGTTTGTAGAATTGGTACGAATTCTTCACCAAAGGGGACAAGGAAGAGGGCATAAAAAAGCGGGAAGGCAAGGCCGCGTGAAACCTGAGGCCCCAAAATGGCGATAACCGTGCCCTGCAATATGACGACAAGACCAAGATGCCGTGCAAGCGCGACACTTGCAGCGTCACCGACCAGCCAGCAAAGCGCTCCCCCAACAACCCAGATCAGACTCGGCCACCAGGCAACCGGCGTGAGTTGCCGCAATTCAGGCAAGCGCTGCTCCACCAGCCAGAAAAGAATGAGAGGGATCAGCAGGCAATGTCCAAAGGTTGAGGAATTCCACCAGATGCCGACCATATCGGCAGCATCGCCAGCAAACAGCAGCAGAACCACCGCCGCAACCGACCCCAGCAAGGCCAGATGCGTTGGCCAACCGGGTTGAAGGACCAGGCTTCTCTTGGGCATGGCGGCAGAAATATTCATAAAACTTTTGCTATAGTATCAATATATTCAACTTCAATCTTCATAATATCTGGAAGATTTTCCAGAGTGGCCCGCCAGCTATAGCGTTGTTCGACCCGCACACGCGCGGCCGCAGCCAGGGAAGAAGCACGATCGCTGTCAGCAAGCAGCGCCAATATTGCCTTCACTTCATCCGTACTGCTGTGCGCGATTAGGAAATGCCTGTCATCGGCAGCGTCAATGCCTTCGGCGGCTTGCGGCGACAGGATCACCGGCCGCGCCATGGCCATGGCCTCAAGCACCTTGTTCTGGATTCCGCGGGCAAGCCGCAACGGGGCAACCACAATATCTGCAGCGGCCAGCCATCCCCGCACATCGGCCACAGCGCCGGTCACAACAACACCCGGCAACCCGCCCAGTGCGCGCACCGTGGGCGCAGGATTGCGCCCGACAATGGCAAAACGCGCATCGGGGTGGCGTTCACGAATATGCGGCAGGCTGCGCCGCGCAAAGCTGTCAACGGCCTCCACGTTGGGCCGGTAATCCATTTGCCCGGTAAAGACGAACAAAGGCCCCTGACCGCGCTCACCAGGAGTCAGGGGCGTGAAATCCGCTCTGGGGTTGTAATAGTCCAGGTCAACGCCATTTTCGAGCGCAACCACACGATCACAGCCAAGGTCCGCGCTGGTACGAAACAGGGTTGCCTCCGCCTCGCTGACAAACAGGCTGACATCCGCGCGTGCCGCCACCTGCCGCTCATATGACGCCAGCGTACGTGCCTCGCGGCGATTGATCCAGCCCATTACGCCTGCCTGCTCGCGTCCATAAGCCGCGAATTTGGCGGAATCCACGTCGCCAAAATCCATGATGAAGCGGACGCCTTGCGGTAATTCAGGCACATATTGCGCCATTTGCCCGGAATAGACGAAGACATGTGAAATCGGACGCTCGGTCATCAGATGGGCGACATGTGCGTGCAGTGCGGGATGATCGAACAGGGCAACCGACAGCGGTTCTCCACGCCACACACCGCGCAGGCCCGCTATGGGCCGGGACATGTCGCGCAATATGATCCTGTGACTGGCGGCGACCTTGGACAGCGCAGGCGCAAAACCCATATCCCGCGCGTCGTCGGCAAAAGCCGCTATATGAACGGGCGCGATTTCCGCCAGCTTGCGTACAATATTCCACGACCGGATCTTGTCGCCGCGATCAGGAGGATAAGGGATGCGATGGGCAATGAAGAGGATTTCCCCCATCAGCCCAAACCCCGCGCGATATAGGGTCCGATCCGGTTGGCAAGGCCGAGCGGCAGCTTCTTCCACAAATTGACCTTGCGCCGATATTGCGGGCTGAGCGGATTGACGTCACGCACCTCATGACCCGGAACGGCCCGGACGCTATAGCTCAGCGGTTCAGGGTCCCAGCCCCAGTTTTTCTTCCAGGCGGCAGGCCCCGTTCCAACCTTTGACCGACCGAAATCAAAATGGGTAAGCCCGCGCTCGCGTGACAGGTTCATCAGGCGATAATACAGCACCTCATTTGAACGCAGGCCTCGCGCCGACGCGCCCGCACCATGCCAATAGGGCATACACGCGCCGTTGTGGTAGAGGTTGAGAGCTGCCGACACCGGAGTTCCATCGTGGGAGATCATGGCGATGTCGGCATCTTCGCCAAATGCGTCCAGCACCGCGTCGAACAGGCTGCGCGGGAATACCGGCGTGCCAAGCGCGTGAACGCTTTGGGCAAAAAGCGTGTAATGGGCATCCCGCAAACGCCGGTCACGCCCGGTTTCGAAAACCAGATCATTACCCAGTCCCTTGCGTATTTCGGCGCGATGCCTCTTCGGCACGGCCAGAAGCTGCGCCTCGTCATCGGCCTCCAGCGCCTTGCAGAACCCCAGATATGTGTCCTCCCGGTTCACCCAGCCATCCGACGGCGCCACGCCGCCACGCAGTTCCACGCTCGTACAGGACAACTGTCCTGCCAATGCCCAACAGGCGTCAGCGAGCTGATCGGCAACCAGCGCATTGTCCGTCAAGATGCCCCCGCCTACCGCAAAACCGCTGGAAACCAGCGCACGGCCAAACAGGCGCGACTGCATTTCGGTCAGCGGCAAGACGCCGACAATCTGCCCTCCCATAGTGCTGGCGGCCAGATAATGCGCTTTTTGTCCAGTCCCGTCAGCCACCGCACGTACCCAGGCAGGGCGATGAAAAGGTGAGGAATGCTCCTGCCCCAACACGAAGGCATCGACTTTCGCGGCCTGAGCGTGATCGCCAAGGTCAACGGGAGCGACGGTCATGCTGTCAGGATCGAAATAGGCGTTCATTGGGCGATGCTTTCGGCAAAGGCTGTGACAGGAAGCGCCCGCGCTCTTTCACGTGCCACCAATTCGTCCAGTCGCCCCCATTCAAAATCATCCATCAATTTTCGTAACTTGCCTGCCATAGCTGATAGATTGGTGTAATGACGGATTTTTGATTTGATCGGCGCATCGGCGACGCGGGGTTGATCCGGGTCGATTTCCCAGGGATGAAAATAGATGATGGCGGGACGCTTATCCGCCTGGTTGACCTGCCGGATCGCCCAGCGGGAAAAAGCATAGGGCAGCAAGCGAAAAAAGCCCCCGCCACCTGCGGCGACTATGCGACCGCCAAGACGCGCGGTCGTTACCGGCAGTTCAACCAGATCACTGCCCTTGACCGGCTTGAAGGCAAAACGCGGCGCTTCCGGCCAGCCATAATGGTCGTGTTTCACAGGGGCGACACTGCTGGAATAGGCATAGCCTTCTTCGGCCAGAATCGCGTGCGCCCAAGGGGTGCGGGCATCAATGGAAAAACTGGGTGCCCGATAGCCAGCGACGGCCATTCCACAAGCATTTTCGATCAGATCATGGGATTTTTTAAGGTCATCCCTGAATTCCTGCGGGCTGAAGGTAAATACACGCCGATGATCATATCCATGACTGGCGATTTCATGGCCAGCATCCGCGATGCGACGGATAAGCGCGGGATAGCGCTGCGCCACCCAGCCAAGCGTGAAGAATGTCGCCTTGATCCCCGCTTCGTCGAAAAGCCCCAATACCGTATCGGTATTGCGCTCGACACGATGCTGCAATGCATCCCATGTTTCGCGCGCGATGGTCTGTTCAAAGGCGCCGACCTGGAACCAGTCCTCCACATCGACAGACAGAGCGTTCAGCATGGCCTATAGGCCCGCAGGCCCCCCTCCCTGTCTTGCAGGCCGCCTAGGCGGCCTTGCTGCCGCGCAGATAGGACAGGTCCCGTTCGTCGCGCTCTACCCAGTCGACAAGCAGGCTCAGCATCCGGCGGATTGCCTTTTCCTGCTCATCCACACGCATTTCCAGCACGGATATGCGCTCCAGCCCTTCTGAAATGCGCGGGTCCATCTCGCTTGACTGATGGACAAAGCGCGGCTCCTCTACGGCTTCCCGCAAGATGTTGATCTCCTCCGTCAGGCTGTGCACTGTTTTGACCGGGTTGGGCGCTATTTCCGCTTCTTGCTGAACCGGTTCATACTCAACTGGCGGTGTAGTCCAGGCTTGTTCCGTATCTTTTACCTGCTCGGCGGCTTCCGGGCCAGGCGCAGGACTTGCTTCTGCGGCAGGCATGGCGGACTGCGGCGCTTGTACCCCATCGTCATTCGCCATGTCGGCGATGACCGCATCGACCACAGCCACGTCGATAAGACCCAGCTTGTCGATCGCGCCGAGCAGCAGAACCCGGCTGGTCAGCGCGTTAATGCGGCGGGGAACGCCATCGGTCGCCTGATATATGGCGGCAAAGGCATCGGCGGCAAATTGCGGATTTCCCTTCCACCCCACAAGCGAAAGGCGATGAATAATATAAGGTTCGGTTTCGTTCGCCATCATCGGATCAAGATGATGGCTGGCAATCACGCGCTGGCGCAATTGCTCCAGTGCAGCGGATGCGCGCAGCGTATCACGAAATTCAGGCTGGCCGAGCAGGAATATCTGCAACAGCGCCTGCCCCCCAAGCTGGAAGTTGGACAGCATCCGCAGTTCTTCAAGCGCGGAGATCGCAAGATTCTGCGCTTCATCCACGATCAGCAACGAACGTCGGCCCGCCCGCGCCTGCTCATGCAGAAAGGTTTCGATACGCACGAGCAGCGTCGCCTTGTCCGTGCCATCTGTGGAAACGCCAAACGCCTGCGCGGCAAGGCGAAGCATGTCATCACCGCCAACCTGCGTCGACACGATCTTGACAGCCGTCAGTCGTGCCGGATCGATAGTCGCCATCAAATGCCCGACAAGCGTGGTCTTGCCCGCGCCGATGTCGCCGGTGATGACGATGAACCCTTCCCCCTGCGCCAAGCCATAGCCCAGATAGGACATGGCCTTGCGATGCGTCACGCTTTCAAAATAGAAATGCGGATCGGGGGTAAGCTGAAAAGGTCGTCCCGACAGTCCATAAAATTGATCGTACATGCTTACTTCTCCGCGATAGCGAGTCCGCTGATACATTAAAATTGGTAACGAAGACCTAATTGGGCGAGGCCCGAAATGCTGCTGTCGAGGCCGTCCGGGTCAATGCTGTCGATGCCAAGTGTCGCCGTGCCACGCAGGCGGTTGGTGAAATTGCGATAATAGCTGGCGTAAGCGCCCATATTGAGGACGTCGATCGAGTCATTCAGGCTGCTGTTGAAATAATTGGTATAAAGATTGGCGTCGATGCCTGACCTGTCGTCCAGGCGGCGACCGGCGAACAGGTTCGCATAATAATTATCATCCGTACCGCCGTTCACCCCGGCGAAGATGCCGGTTTCAGGCGCAATGAACTTGCGCCGGCTATAGCCGAGCGCCATGCCATAATCCCATCGCCCGCTGCTGCTGGTCAGTTGCGCCGCGATGCCGCGATGGCGGAAATTGGCCGCACTGATCGCTTGCAACGTGTCGTTGAAGCAGACACCGCCCTTCTCCTTGCCAAAGGCGCAACCGGAAAAATCACCGCTGAACGGATTGCTGGCCAATGTGAAGCTGGTCGGCAGGTTCGCAAGATTGTCGTTGAGCTGACGCCCAAAGCTGCTGATTCCGTCATAGACCGCAATTTGCAGTGAAGTTCGATCGCTGGGACGATAACTTAACACCCCTGTATAACTCATTGAACCATAACGGCGTCCAACATGAACCTCCAGCGAGGTTCGGCGGCTGGGGCGCCACATCACGCCTGCGTCCCAGATCAGACCATCCTGATTATAACTCAGCTGGCGCGGCGAACTTTTGTCTGTGGCATAACGCCCGTTGCTATCGATCACAGGATTGCCGCTGCCGTCCACCAGCACATCGCGCTGGCTGACTTCAATGTATTCATACCCGACGCCTCCGACTATGGCGACATGACCCGAAATCGGGACGGTCACGTCGGCGCGGATATGTTTACCTTCATATCGTTGGTCGAGTTGGCTGGCGTCTTCGCGGTCATAGCCGCCCCCGACGGACCAGCCAACGGGCAATTCGCCCGGCTGCATACCCACGGACGCGCTGGCGCTGTGCGTGACGCTGTCGTCAAACCCGCCCAGGTTTTGCGTACCCGCAGGCGTTGTGACGCTGCTGTCACTGTCCAGACGGGTGTAACCAAGGCGATAGGCGGCATTGACGCTGAGCGCACCCATATTGGTGGCGAGCGTTGGCCCTGCATAAAGCGAGTAAATCTGGCTGACATTGTCACCCACCAGCGTGCCATTGGCGCCACCAGGGCCATCGGTACGGGCGCGGGTCGCAATGGCCCCGCCTTCAATGCTCAGCGCCTCATGCGCCACATTGACGCGCGCACGCGCCAATCCGCTCAGCACGTCCTGATCGGACAGATCATTATTCCAGGAAAAATGATGCTCGTAGCGGGCATTCACCTGTGCTTCCGCATTGTGCGTCTGAATACTGGTGTCGATGCCTGCCGCGACAGAGCTGTAGGTCAGCATGTCATTGTTGCCACCCTTCAGGTCAGCAATGAACACCTGATCGACCTCAAGATAAGGCGCTATATCGATGCGTTTTTTGGCCTGTGTAGCAGGCGCAAGCCCGATGATGGTAAGCAATGCGGCAACGAAAGATACAGGACGGAACACTGTTATGCCCCCTCCCCATGCCCGTAATAGGTGCCAAAGCGGCGCCCACCGGGGGAAAATTTGACGCCATTCAGCAACAACTGGATATTGTCGCACCCCTGAAGCAGTCCCACCGCATCACGCAACGCGTTCTCCGTTGTCTCGTCAGCGCGCACCACCAGCACCGCTTGTCCAACATGGCTGGCAAGCGCTGAGGCAGGTGAAGCCGCAAGGATCGGCGGGGAATCGAATATGACAATCCGCGCAGGATGCGGAACGGTGAGCCGGTCCAACACAGCCTCGGTCCGCGAGGAGGAGAGAAATTCAGTGTCCGCATTGGTCTGCCGACCAGCCGGAAGTACGGAAAGCTTTGGAATATCAGTGGCAATGACGCAGTCTTCGACATCAATCGAAGAATCGGCGAGCGCATCCATCAATCCCGGCCCACCAGCAAGGCCCAAGGTGGACAATATGCTGGGCTTGGCGAAATCGGCATCGATTAACAACACTTCCACGTCCTTTTCCGCCGCCATCGACAGGGCGAGATTGACGGCGCAGAACGTCTTGCCTTCGCCCGGATGCGCCGAGCAAACCAATATGCGTTCGCCGCGCGGCAATTTTGCGCCCTGCTTGCCGCCGGTCGCAGCCAGCAGCAATTGGCGCTTGATGATGCGAAATTCCTCCGAAATGCCGGTGACCGGGCCATCCGGCAGGACAAACCCAGCCTCTTTCAGGGCCACTCGATCGACAGGTTGTACGGGCCCGTCAACTATCCTTGGCGGCACTGGCGCTTGTCCTGTGGCTTCAAGAGTACTGGCGGCCACGGTTTCGGGTTCAGCGCCACGGCCACGCAATATGGCATCGAAATCATAGATTTCGGCAGCGCGCTCCAGAAGAGAGCCGGTGGACTTGATCGGGCTATGCTGGTTCATTGTCTTTTCCCTTTCAGGCCACCATGCCGCGTTGAATGAATTCAACGGCCACCAGCAACAGGCATATTGCGAATAATGCGCCGCATGCACCTGCAAACAAACGCAATTTCTTTGCACGTATTTCCTTTTGCACAGCGGTCAGTGTTTCCGTGACGGCACCAATGACCGGAAGGCCCGTCGCCCGTTCCAGTCTGATTGCTGTGGGATAGGTGGTGCGCAATTGCCCCTTGGCGAACGCCGCGCCAATGCCCCCACCTATGCCAATGACCAGCACCGCAAATAACAGGAGTGGTCGATTAGGCGCGGCTGGTACGCGGGGGCTGCTTGGCGGGTCAATGACGCGAAATTTGATGGCGTCGGTTTCCGTTTGCACATCCCCGCGCAGGCGAATGTCGCCGCGATCTGCCAGCATCTTGTCATATTGCGCTTTCAAAACATCGTAGTCGCGGTCCAGCTGAGCCTGTTCGGCAGCAACACCGGGTTCGGCCTCCTGCTT
The DNA here is from genome assembly GCA_016650315.1 of Alphaproteobacteria bacterium. Classification (GTDB taxonomy): domain Bacteria; phylum Pseudomonadota; class Alphaproteobacteria; order Sphingomonadales; family Sphingomonadaceae; genus Rhizorhapis. The sequence continues at coordinate 8,307 of JAENVZ010000093.1, forward strand.
GGAGGCCAAACGGGCAAGATCGGAGGAAAGCTGGGCCTTGCGCGCGGACAGCGCCGACACGGTAGCTTGCTTTTCCGCCTGCATGGACCGGATCGAAATATAAGCCGGGTTGGCCGTACCGCCGCCTGTCGCGGTGCTACCACCTGCGGATTTAAGATTGGCTACCTCACGCTTGAGGGCCATTACGTCAGGATGATTATCGGTCCATCCACGGGCACGCGCTGCCGCGAGTTCGGCTTGGGCCCTGGCATAAGGACTCCCACCACCACCGCCGGGCGTTGCAATGGACGCGGGTGTTGCGGCCAGTTGGCCGTTCATGGCTGAAAGCCCTCCTTGTGCGGCACCAAGCTGCGAATCGATCTGGCTCAATTCCTGCCGCGCGGCGTCCATGCGCTGACTGATGGAACCGACACCGGGGAGCAGGCCCAGATATTTCTGATCGAAATCCATCCGCTTCTGCTCAGCCTCACGCAATTGCTTTTCCCGTTCGGCAAGCTGACCATCCAGGAATTTCAGCGTCTGGCTGGTTTCGGCGCGGTCACCCGCCATATTTTCTTCGACAAAGATGTCGATCAGCTTCTGCACGATGGCGCTGGCCATTTTGGCGTTGGCGGCATCGGACATGCCGGTGTCAGACGACGTCGCAGTGATTTCGAAGAGATTATCCTGTTGCGCCACGATCTTGATATGGCTGCGCAACATATCGACCTTGCCCGCCATATCGCGGACACCCGATACGCTGAGGCTAAGGTCCGTCCCGCGCACGACCTTTTCCAGATTCTCAGTAGAGGTCAGC
>JAENVZ010000094.1 GCA_016650315.1 Alphaproteobacteria bacterium
AAGCTGTCAAAGCCGCAGCGGCGCATATAAGGAACCTGATCAACCAGCACGTCGCCCACGGCGCGCAGTTCACCCTCATAACCCGCTTCGCGCAATATCCGCGCCACCGAATAGCCGCGACCGTCGCCAAATACCGGGAAATTGATCTCGACCAAGGAAATGCGGTCGAGATAGGGGATCAGCTCACGCGCATCCTCGCCCGGTTCGATGCGGACGGCGGTGGCATTGGATTGGCCCTGAAAGGATTCCAGCGTCACGGTCGGCTGTTGTGTCGCGGCTTCACCATCGCGGAAGGAGAGAAAATCAACCATAAATAGCCTCCTTGAACGGCTCCATGCCGACACGCCTGTAGGTATCGAGGAAGCGTTCGCCATCCTGACGCAGGGCCTTGTATACGTCCGTTGCTTTTTCGACCGCATCGACGATACCGTCCTCATCGAAACCGGGACCGACGATCTTGGCAAGGCTGGCGTCTTCGGCTGCCGAACCGCCAAAGAGGAGCTGGTAATTCTCCGTACCCTTCCGGTCGACGCCAAGGATGCCGATGTGCCCGGCATGATGATGCCCGCAGGCATTGATGCAGCCGGAAATCTTGAGCTTAAGTTCTCCAAGGTCGCGCTGACGGTCGAGATCGGCGAAGCGTTCGCTGATTTTCTGCGCGAGCGGGATCGAGCGGGCGTTGGCGAGGCTGCAATAATCGAGGCCGGGGCAAGCGATAATGTCGCTGATGAGGTCCAGATTGGCCGGAGCGAGGCCCGCAGCGTCCAGTTTTTGCCACAGAATGTAGAGATCCGCCTTCTTCACATAGGGTAGCACGATGTTCTGGCTGTGCGTGACGCGCAGCTCGTCCATCGAATATTGCGCGGCGAGGTCGGCCATCAGGTCGATCTGATCAGCCGAAGCATCGCCCGGAATGCCGCCCTTTGGTTTCAGGCTGATCGTTGCGATGGCATAGCCCGGCTGTTTGTGCGCGGCGACATTCTGGCCGACCCAGACGGCAAAGTCCGGATCGCTGAGGTCGATGTCGTCGCTGATGCCCGTTTCATAAGCGGGTTCGGCGAAATGCGCGCGAATGCGGTCAAGCTCGGCCACCGGCGGGTCGATGCCCAGCGTCTTCATATGGGCGAATTCTTCCTCGACCTGACGCCGATATTCCTCGATGCCCAGTTCGTGGACCAGAATCTTGATCCGCGCCTTGTACTTGTTGTCGCGGCGGCCATAGCGGTTGTAGACGCGCAGGCAGGCCTCAACATAGGAAATCAGCTCGTCCTCAGTGACGAAGTCCCGGACTTCCGGGCCGACCATCGGGGTGCGCCCCATGCCGCCGCCGACAAAGACTTTCGCGCCGACGACACCGTCGCGCTCGACCAGCTCAATGCCGATGTCATGCAGGCGCATGGCCGCGCGGTCCTCTTTGGACGCGATGACGGCGATCTTGAACTTGCGCGGCAGATAGCTGAATTCCGGGTGGAAGCTTGACCATTGGCGCAGCAGCTCGGCCCATGGGCGGGGGTCCACCACTTCATCGGCAGAGACGCCCGCATATTGATCGGAACTGATGTTGCGGATGCAATTGCCGCTGGTCTGGATGGCGTGCATTTCCACAGTCGCAAGATCGGCCAGGATGTCCGGCGCGTCCTCCAGCTTGATCCAGTTGTACTGGATGTTCTGGCGCGTGGTGAAATGGCCATAATCCTTGTCATATTTGCGCGCGATATGGGCCAGCATGTGCATCTGCTTGCCCGACAGCGTGCCATAGGGAATGGCGACCCGCAGCATATAGGCGTGAAGCTGCAGATAGAGGCCGTTCATCAGCCGCAACGGCTTGAACTGGTCCTCGGTCAGCTCGCCCGCAAGGCGGCGGCGGGTCTGGTCGCGGAAATCGGCGACGCGGGTATCGACCATCGTCTGGTCATATTGGTCGTAACGGTACATGGTCAGATCACCCAATTGCCAATGGAGGGGTCGGCTGGCTTGAGGCCGAGGTCGGGCCGGACGGTCGGTCCGACCGCGCGGATGCGGTCCTTGATATGGGCAGGACGGATTCCGGTTTCGTCCTTCTCCGCTTCGACCACATAGGCGGCGTTCACGTTGCGCGCGGCGGTTTCGCGGGCGATGATCTGCTCGCCATCGGCGCCTGCGTCCACCGCCTCATCGACGTGACGGGACCAGCCCGTGCCGGTCCACCAGGTGACATCGCCTGTCTTCAGGTCATTGCCGGTCAATATTCTCACGCCATATTCTCCGCCTGTTTGGCCCATTGGGCCAGTTTCTCTTCCGCATTGGAACGCAGGACGACATCGCCGACCACGATCAGCGCGGGACTTTTTACCTTTTCGCGCGCCATAAGTCCGCCCAGATCAGCCAGCAAGGTCCGCATGGCGCGGCTATCCTTGCGCGTGCCCTTTTCCAGCACAGCGACGGGCGTATCGGGCGACAGGCCATCGGCCATCAGCTTGTCGGCAATGTCGGTCGCGGTCGCCACGCCCATATAGATGACCAGCGTGCGACCCTTGCCCGCAAGGCCGGACCAATCCTGATCGGTCAGGCCCTTGCATTGGCCAGCAACGAAGGTGACGGCACTGGCGGCGTCGCGATGGGTGAGCGGCAATTGCGCCTCGGCCGCACAGCCGATGGCGGCGCTGATCCCCGGAACGACTTCGACGGGCACACCAGCAGCGCGGCATTCCTCCGCCTCTTCGCCGCCACGCCCGAAAATGAAGGGGTCGCCACCTTTCAGGCGGACAACATCATGTCCGGCCCTGGCTTCGCGGATCAGAAGGGCGTTGATGTCGTCCTGCGGCATGGAATGGCGGCTGCGGCTCTTGGCGACGGAAATCAGGCGTGCATCGCTGCGCGCCATGGCGAGCACCGCCGGATCGACCAGCCCGTCATGCACGATGACGCTTGCGGACGCGATCAGCCGCGCCGCGCGCACGGTCAGCAAATCCGGGTCGCCCGGACCCGCGCCAACCAGGAATATGCGTCCTGTTTCCATAGGTGAAGTGATAGCCATGGTGGGGAGATGCGTCGGGGCGGCCTTAATCGCAACCCAGAATGATTTGGGTGGGGATTAGGAAATGTTTTTTGGGGGGTAGCGTTTAGTGAATATGGATTGCCACTGATCCATAGAGGGCGATCTTCATCTTCCCAAATTTATGGGGCCTATATACCTGTGTGACCCATTGACATGGGTCCAATAAACACCTATAAGATGAGCATCGGAACGGAGAAACGTGGTGCTCAAGTCCTTCAACAGCCTGATCCAAATGATGGAAGCCTTTCCCGATGAGCAATCGGCGATTGACCATTTTACGGCGATCCGCTGGAAGCGTGGCGCGTTTTGCCCTCATTGCGGATCTACCAAGGTTTATCACTTTTCGGATGGGCGCAACCATAAGTGCGGCGATTGCCGGAAGCGTTTTTCGATCCGCGTCGGCACCATCTTTGAAGATAGCAAACTTCCCCTCCGCAAGTGGCTGATGGCGATCTGGCTTATCACTTCACACAAGAAGGGCATCGCCAGCACGCAACTCGCCAAGGATTTGGGCATCACGCAAAAATCAGCATGGTTTGTCACGCACCGCTTGCGCCATGCGATCCGCACACAGTCATTCAATCGCCCACTGGACGGCGAAGTGGAAGCCGACGAAACATTCATCGGCGGAAAAGAGAAGAATAAGCACGCTTGGCAGCGTACAGGCGGCAAGCAGGGCGGTAAGGGCAAGACTGCGGTTCTTGGTATGCTGGAACGCGGGGGTGAACTCCGCACCGGGACAACGCCAAATTTGAGCGCCAAAAGCGTGCAGACGGTCATCCGCGATAATGTGAAGACCGGCGCGGCCCTGATGACGGATGAGCATGGCGCGTTCGTCGGCCTGTCCGACGCCTATAATCATCATCGGGTGAACCACAGTGCCGGTGAATACGTTCGTCACTATATTCTGCACACGAACGGCATTGAGAGTGTATGGGCCTTGTTCAAGCGCCAGATCATCGGCACCCACCATTGGCTTTCGCCCAAGCACCTCAACCGCTATCTGGGCGAAATGACATGGCGCTTCAATCTGCGGGACATGGACGAAGGCGACCGCGTGAACGCTTTGTTGGCGCAGACCGCGGGGCGGCTCACCTATAAGGCGCTCAAGGCATGACCGATCCCGACAAAAGAGAAAGGCCGCTTGGTCTGGATATGGACACAGACGAGGCTTTCGAGAGATTTTTGCAGACCGATCCGAAGGAACTGCCAGATCGCGCAACGCTGAAAAAGAAAAAGCCCCCGCCGAAGCGAGGGCCAGGTGTTGGAAAGAAGGCCAGACCGAAGCCTAAAGCCTAGCGAACCCGGTCTATATCAGGGTTGTGAGCGCCAGTGGGAGCGTACATGCTCCACACGGCCAAACCTGATCCGGTAATAAGCGCATACGTGCACCATTACGCAAAATCCTTGCGTTAGGGCGACGAACGTGCGATTCACGAACTTCCTACAGAGCGCAAATCGTGGCGTTCATCGCCCGAGGAGTGTGGGGCCGGTCGCAAGATCGGCCCTTTTTCGTTCCGGCTATCGTTACCGGGGCCGTCTAGACATCTCTCATTGCACGCACCGCCTTTCTGCCTTCCAGTTATAGGAATCGGCACGAAAACCTCGTTAACCAGTTTTTCCCGCTGCTGCAAGAGGTTCCGCTTGAAAAAATGTGGCTTAGAGTTTACTAAGCCACATCAAACCCAACGGAGCAAAGCCATGACCCGTATGCGCAGTCCAAACTACCCAGCCATTCCACTGAGTCAAGCTGTTGATTATGCTGGTAAAATATTCAAATTTGACCGCACCAATATCATCGACAAAGAGGTGGCGGCTGAACATATGGGTTTTACAGGCTTAAATGGGCGTACTTTGAAATTACTCGGTGCGCTCAGTCAGTATGGACTTTTGGACAAGGTCGGCAAGGGGAAGGTCCGGGTCTCAAAAAACGCCGTTTCAATCCTGCACGGCATAGATGACGATGAAAAGTCTGCGGCAATAACGGTTGCCGCCCTGACGCCGAGCCTGTTCCGGCGTATCCGCGAATCCTTTGACCAACCATCCGACAAAACGATCACATCGTTCTTGATGAAAGAGGGGTTCACTGATGCCGCAGTGGGGCCTGTCCTTAAGAGCTATAGCGAGACAAACGCATATTTAGCTGCGCACGGAGTTTCCGAAAGTTATGGAAAGTCCGACGATCCGGCCTCAGAATCTCATCACGATGATGAAACATTGGATGATGAGGACAACGAGAAAATGACCCCTGAGCAGTCACAAAAGCCGGACACCGGCCAAAAACCACCAGTCCCACCACAAGCACCGTCAACGCGAACGCTCGCACTGAATTCGACTAAGCCGGTGTTCGACTTTGAAACCGTGCGCATCGAGACCATAATCGACAACCCGGACGACCTCGCGGAACTCATTGAGAGGTTGGAGCAGATCAAAGGAATGCTGCCGCCAAAGACGCAACACTAAAAGATCGCCCGGCCATCGTGCCGGACTTTCTATGTAAGGGGAATGGAATTGAACACCAGACGTGGATTGAAGCGCCTCGCAATCGCTATTAGGCCGTGAACTCATAAACAGGATTCCCAAAGCGGCGTAATTTTGATTCAGTGCTTCTGGAAAGGAGCATTGGATGAGCCGATATGAGATGAGCGAGTTTGAGTGGCGAGTGATCGAGCCACTGTTACCGAACAAGCCTC
>JAENVZ010000095.1 GCA_016650315.1 Alphaproteobacteria bacterium
ATCATGCCGGAACGCCCCGTTTCGCCTTGATAGCGTCGGCCAGACCCGCGGCCCATTTGGTGATGTCGCCCGCGCCAAGGCAGATGATCATGTCATTGGGTTCAATCTGCACTGCGAGTTTGTCCGCCAGATCGTCAGCGCTGTCGACGGTCGTCGCCGAACGATGGCCGCGACGCCGGAGGCCTGCAACCAATTCTGCCGAATTCACGCCGTCCATGGGTGTTTCGCCCGCCGCATAGACGGGTGCGGCATAGACGATGTCGGCATCATTGAACGCCTGCTTGAATTCAGCCATCAGGTCATGGAGGCGCGTATAGCGGTGCGGCTGGACAACTGCGATCACCCGGCCCTGCGCGCCTTCACGCGCGGCGGCCAATACGGCGCGGATTTCAACGGGGTGATGACCATAATCATCAATCACCGTAACCTTGCCGCCAGGAAGGTCGATTTCGCCGACCTTGGTAAAGCGCCGCTTGACCCCGCCAAAATGCGCAAAACCGCTCTGAATGGTCGCATCATCAATGCCCATGTGCAACGCGACGCCGACAGCGGCCATGGCGTTGAGGACATTGTGGCGGCCCGGCATCGGCATTTCGATGCCGTCGATCCGCCGCGTGGAACCATCGCGTTCGCGGATCACCACGTCAAAGCGGTTGCCGCCCGGAACAGGCTGCACATTTTCGCCGCGAATATCGGCCTGCGCCGAAAACCCATAAGTCACGACGCGCCTGTCCTGCACGCGCGGCAGGATGGCCTGCACCTCGGGATGATCGAGGCACAGCAGGGCCGCGCCATAAAAGGGGACATTTTCGACGAATTCGACGAAGGCGTCCTTCACCTTGTCGAAGTTGCCATAATGGTCGAGATGTTCCGGGTCGATGTTCGTGACGACCGCGATGGTGCCATCAAGGCGCAGGAAGCTGCCGTCGCTTTCGTCGGCCTCCACCACCATCCAGTCGCTGGCGCCAAGGCGGGCATTGGAGCCGTAGCTATTGATGATGCCACCATTGATGACGGTGGCATCAACGCCACCTGCATCCAGCAATGCGGCGACCATCGACGTGGTCGTCGTCTTGCCGTGCGTACCGGCAATTGCAACCGTGGATTTAAGGCGCATCAGTTCGGCCAGCATTTCGGCGCGGCGAACGACCGGGATGCGGGTTTCAAGCGCCAGATCGACCTCCGGGTTGCCCCGTTTGATTGCGGTCGATGTGACGACGACCGCCGCATCGCCCAGATTTTCGGCCTTATGGCCGATCATCACCTTGATCCCCTTGTCACGCAGGCCCTGCACCACATAGCCTTCGGCAATATCGGAGCCTTGCACCTTGTAACCCATATTGTGCATGACTTCGGCAATACCGGACATGCCGATGCCGCCGATGCCGATGAAGTGGATGGTGCCGATGTCGGTCGCAACGCCCTTCATGCCGGAATCCCTTGCATATTGATGGCGGGGCGGATCTTCTGCGCACGGACGCGCAGCGGATCGTTCATGATCGGCGCAGAACCGATGCTTTCGAGAAGGTCGGCAAGATCGCAGGCGGCATTGGGACGACCGCAGTTTTTTGCGCGCCGCGCGGCATTTTGAAGCACGCCGGGTTCCAGCGCCAGTTTTTGCATTTGTTTGGCAAGCTCCACAGGGGTGAATTTCGATTGCGGGATCGACCGCGCGCCGCCGCTGGCGACCATTTCGCGGACATTGGCTGTCTGGTGATCGTCCATCGCACTGGGCAACGGAACCAGAATGGCGGGGCGGCCAGCGGCCGTCAATTCGGCTATGGTCGATGCACCCGCACGCGCGACGACCAGATGCGCCCAGCCAAGCCGATCGGGCAGATCGGGAAGATAGGTGGCAAGGTCGGCCGGAATTTCCAGCTCCGCATAGCGTTCGCGCACCTTTTCAATGTCCTCGACCCGGCATTGCTGCGTCACCTGCAACCGGCGGCGCAGCGCGAGGGGCAGCAAGCCAAGCCCTTCGGGAACAACGCTGGACAATATGGTCGCGCCCTGGCTCCCGCCCGTCACGAGCAGACGGAAGACGCTGTCTTCATTGAATGCGGGAAAATCTTCGTCGCGCAGCGCCAGCACTTCCTCCCGCACCGGATTGCCGACCAGATGCACCTTGTTCACGAATTTTTCGGCAAGCCGTTCAACGTCTGGATAGGCCGTCGCAATGGCATTCACCTTGCGCGCCAGCAAGCGGTTGACCCGGCCAAGCACGGCATTCTGTTCGTGCACGACCGTCGGAATGCCCTCTTTCAACGCCGCCAACAGCGCGGGAAGCGCGGGATAGCCACCAAAACCGATGACGACCGAAGGCTCAAAGATTTCATATAGACGCCGGGCCATGTCACGTCCGGCCTTGATATTACGTAACCCCTTCAGCCAGCCGATCGGGCCGCCCGCCATCCGTCCGGCAGGAAGGACGTGCGTTTGTGCGCGCTCGAAAATGCCGGGAATTTTCGCGCCACGTTCGTCGGTGACCAGCGCGACATGATGGCCGCGCTCCATCAATTCCACCGCGACCGCATGTGCCGGGATCATATGTCCGCCGGTTCCGCCGGCTGCCAGCACATAATGGCGAGAAATGCTCATCGTCCGCTCCATTTGACGACATAGGGAGAGCGCACCAGATAAGGGTTGCGCCGCGTGAATGCCAGCAACAACCCGATACCGATACACAGGGCGATCATAGAGGAACCGCCATAGCTGATAAAGGGCAGCGTCATGCCTTTTGACGGGAAAATCTGGGTATTGACGCCCATGTTGATGATTGCCTGCAACCCGAACTGCGTGGCAAGGCCAGCGGTGGCAAGAATGATGAAATTATCCTCTTCATCCAGAAGCTTCAGGAACACCCGCACGATGATGGCAAGGTAAACACAGGCAATGGCAATACAGGCAAGCAGGCCGAATTCCTCGCCAATCACCGAAAAAATATAGTCGGTATGGGCTTCGGGCAGGCGGAATTTGG
>JAENVZ010000096.1 GCA_016650315.1 Alphaproteobacteria bacterium
CGTATAAGCCAGCGTCGACTTCCCCGCGCCATTGGGCCCCATGATCGCATGAATCTCGCCCGCATTGATGGAGAGCGACAGGCCCTTCAGGATAGGCTTGCCGTCGATTTCGTTGGTGAGGTTATTGATATTCAGCATGTCGTTCCTGTTTTAAATCCGTTTGGTTCGAGCAGCATCGAGCGAAGTCGAGATGCGCCCGTCGAGAACCGTTGCACCGCCATCTCGACTTCGCTCGATGCAGACGGGAGAAGAAAAGTCATCCGACCGACCCCTCAAGCGAAATCCCCAACAGCTTCTGCGCCTCGACCGCAAATTCCATCGGCAATTGCTGCAAGACTTCCTTCGCAAACCCGTTCACGATCAACGACACCGCCGCCTCGGTATCCAGCCCGCGTTGCATCGCGTAGAAAAGCTGGTCGTCCGAAATCTTGGACGTTGTCGCCTCATGCTCGATCTGCGCCGAGGGATTCTTCACCTCGATGTACGGCACCGTATGCGCGCCGCACTGGTCGCCGAGCAGCAGGCTGTCGCACTGGGTGAAGTTGCGCACATTTTCCGCCATCGGCCCGACGCGCACCAGACCGCGATAGGTATTGCTCGACTTGCCCGCGCTGATGCCCTTGGAAATGATCGTCGAGCGGCTGTTCTTGCCCAGATGGATCATCTTCGTGCCGGTATCAGCCTGCTGATAATTATTCGTCAGCGCGACCGAATAGAATTCGCCGACGCTATTTTCCCCGGCCAGCACGCACGATGGATATTTCCACGTAATCGCGCTGCCGGTTTCCACCTGTGTCCACGAAATCTTGCTGTTCTTGCCCTGGCACAGCCCGCGCTTGGTCACGAAATTATAGATGCCGCCCTTGCCCTGTGCATCGCCCGGATACCAGTTCTGGACGGTCGAATATTTGATCTCCGCATCGTCCATCGCGACCAGTTCGACGATGGCGGCATGGAGCTGGTTCTCGTCCCGCTGCGGCGCGGTGCAGCCTTCAAGGTAAGAGACATAACTGCCCTTTTCCGCGATGATCAGCGTGCGTTCGAACTGCCCCGTATTTTCCGCATTGATGCGGAAATAAGTGCTCAGCTCCATCGGGCAGCGCACACCCTCAGGAATGTAGACAAAGGTGCCGTCAGAAAAGACCGCGCTGTTCAATGTAGCGAAATAATTGTCATGCTGCGGCACTATTTTGCCCAGCCATTTCTTCACCAGCTCGGGATATTCACGGATCGCCTCGCTGATCGACAGGAAGATGACGCCTGCTTCGGCCAGTTCCTTGCGGAAGGTCGTCGCCACCGACACGCTGTCGAACACGGCGTCTACCGCCACCTTGCGCGCGCCCTCGACCCCCGCGAGGACCTTCTGTTCCTCCAGCGGGATGCCAAGTTTTTTATAGACGGCGAGAATTTCGGGGTCGAGCTCGTCCAGCGACTTCAGCTCCGCCTTCTTCTTCGGCTCGGCGTAATAATAGGCTTCCTGATAGTCGATCGCGGGCACGTTGAGCTTTGCCCAGTCGGGCGGCGTCATTTTCAGCCACAAGCGATAGGCCTTCAGCCGCCATTCCAGCATCCATTCCGGCTCGCCCTTCTTGGCCGAAATAAAACGAACGGTGTCTTCGTTCAGCCCCTTGGGCGCGAAATCCTGCTCAATGTCGCTCGTCCAGCCAAATTCATATTTGGATGCTTTGTCAGCGGCAGCGATGGCCTCGGCGTTGCGGACAGCGATATTGCCGTCTTGGTCGGTCATGCAATTTCTCCGGCGAGGGTTTCCAGCGACACGCCAGCAAGCGCGCCCCGGATCACCCCGTTGACCGCGCCCCAATGCGGGCGGACACGGCAATTGTCCTCAAGCGCACATTCATGGCGCGTTTCCTCAATACAGGCGGTCATGGCTATAGGGCCTTCGACGGCCTCGACAATATCCGCAAGACTGATTTCAAGTGCCGGGCGGGCCAGCACGAAACCGCCACCCGTGCCGCGTGCCGATTCGAGCAGGCCAGCGCTGGCAAGCCGGCCCATAAGCTTTTGCGCGGTGGGCAAGGGCACGCCGGTTTCATCCGCCAGCGTCGTTGCAGAAAAGCGTATGTCCCCATCATGCCGCGCAATGGCGGACATCACGACTATGGCATAATCGGCAAGGCTGGATAGCCGCATTGCTCATTCCTAATCGGATTGAATCGTTCCGATTGGCATGTGGCGACCGTGCGCCCCGAAATCAAGCATTTTCTGGCTAGAATCGGCAATTGAGAGTCGTTCTTAACTACATGCATCACAGGCCAAAATCTATACCGCTTGTCCTGCTGCCCAACCACTTGCCCAGGCCCATTGAAAATTATAACCGCCAAGCCAGCCCGTTACATCCACCGCTTCCCCAATCACATACAGGCCCGGCACGCGCCGGGCCTCCATGGTTTGCGAGGAGAGACCGTCGGTGCTGATCCCGCCACCGGTAACTTCCGCTTTGGCAAAACCTTCGGTGCCATTGGGCAGGAAGTGCCAATTGCCAAGCTGGCGCTCTGCCTCTGTCAGCTTGCGGTCGGGCAGGTTCGCCAGTTCACCGTCCAAGCCGATACGTTCCGACAGTGCCGCAGAGAGGCGGTCGGGCAACATCGTCCCCAATATACTGCGAACGGTTCCGCGCGGTCGGTTCCGCTTCTGTTCGACCAGCCATCCCGGTTCGCTGGAGGGAAGAAAGTCGATGGAAACGGGTTGGCCGTGCCGCCAGTAAGACGACACCTGCAAGATCGCCGGGCCAGACAGACCCTTATGCGTAAATAGCGCCGCCTCTCGAAATCTGGCCCCACCCGCACTGGCGACAACTTCGCAAGCAACGCCGGTCAGCGATCGGAACAGTGTTTCGTCCCCGCCCAATGTCAATGGCACCAGCGCAGGGCGAGGCTCGACAACCTTCAATCCGAACTGCCGCGCAAGATCATAGGCAAAGCCGGTTGCGCCCATCTTGGGAATAGACGGCCCGCCCGTGGCGATCACCAAAGCTGGCGCCGATGCCATTCGATCACGGCAATCAACCCGAAAGAGTCCATCGCCATGATCGATACTTCCAACGCCACGCCCAAATGCCAACGCAACAGCGCCTTTGGAACATTCTTCCAGCAGCATCGCAACGACCTGCCGCGAGGAGCCATCACAAAAAAGCTGCCCCAATGTTTTTTCGTGCCAAGCGATCCCATATCGATCGACCATCGCTATGAAATCCTGCGCTGTGTATCGACTCAGTGCGGATTTGGCGAAATGCGGGTTGGATGAAAAATAGCGATCGTGGCCCGCCTGCACATTGGTGAAATTGCACCGACCGCCCCCGGAAATGACAATTTTCTTGCCCGCCTCATCCGCATGATCGATTAACAGGACACGCCGCCCCCGCTGTCCGGCAACCGCAGCACACATCAACCCCGCCGCGCCCGCGCCCAGCAC
>JAENVZ010000097.1 GCA_016650315.1 Alphaproteobacteria bacterium
AAGCCAAGCACCGCAAAGCCCCGGTCTTGATATTGTTCATACAGCCGTTGCAACGCCTCATATTGCGGTGTCAGGCCACATTTGGACGCGGTGTTGACGATCAGCGCGACCTTTCCGCCATAATTGGCCAATGAGGCTGTCTGGCCGTTGATTGTCGTGAAAGCTATGTCCGTGAGTATAGTCATTGCAGCGATCCTCCCGTTAAGACGCTTATAATTCCATGCCCTGCAGCAATTTGGGTCTGGCGCCCGATTCGCCGCGGGCTTCGTGCATGATGCGGTCCTTGAGTGGTGGCAGCTTGCCGATCATGCGCATGCCCAGGCGACGGACGGCGGAGGCCGTCTTTCCCCGCACGCCGAACAGGCGGATGGTGCTGTCGCTGACGCCCGCAACCATCAGATTGTCCAGGCTTCGCCAGCGGTCATAGCGCTTGAGCAATTGCGCATCACCCGGATCAAGGCCAAGCCGCATTCCGTCCACCAGCACCTCCGTCAGTGCCGCGACATCGCGAAAGCCAAGGTTGAGGCCCTGTCCGGCGACGGGATGAATGCCATGACCTGAGTCGCCTACCAGCGCCAAGCGCGTGTCCACGATGCGGGCGCTGTGGTGGAACCCCAGCGGAAAGCTGGATCGCGGTGCTGCAAGGCCGATTTCTCCCAGAAAACCACCAATACGCTTTTGTATTTCGGCCAGGAAGGCGCGCTCGTTAAGCGCCAGCAGCGCGGGTGCGCGCTTTTTGGGTACAGTCCATACAATCGCCGAACGGTCGCCCGGCAGCATCGGCAACAGGGCAAAGGGGCCATCGGGGTAGAATATCTCATAGGCCACATTGTCATGCGGCTTTTCATGATGGATGGCGGTGACGATAGCAATTTCGTCATAGGTCCAGCGCGCGGCGTTGATATGGGCGGCCTCACGTGTTGGCGAATGGCGCCCTTCCGCCGCGACCAGCAGGCTGGCCGACAGCGCCGTGCCATCCTCCAGCGTGACTCGCACACTGTCTGCATCCCGCTCTGCCTGCGCCGCCCGTCCGGGAATGTGCAGGTCAAGCGTTTTGGCCGTGCGCGACGCTGCTTGCAGGGCAAGACGCAACTCACGGTTTTCGAACATGATGCCCAGCGGGTCGTCATCTTCGCCCGGCGTGAAATCCAGTGTGCCGGGGGCAAGGCCGTCACTGACCCAGATCTTGCGGATCGGACAGCCTTTGCCTTCGAGATGCTGGCCCACGCCAATGGCGTCGAGCAGGCGATAACTGGAACTGGATATGGCGGATACGCGGCCATCGAAATCGCTGGCGATAGTCTTTTGCGGGTCAACCGGATCAACCACCGCGCAGCGAACGCCATGAGCATCGAGCGCCAGCGCGAGCGTCATGCCGGCAAGGCCGCCGCCCAATATGATGACATCGCTGTGTTGCATGGCTGCTTTCGTCCCGTGTTCCAACTATCCCTGCCCCATTTAGGGATGCGGAAGGGATAAGGAAAGCAGTTCAGCGACGGCGCGAATCGTCGTCCTTCGTTGCCGCGCCTACAACAGCACCGCCCGCTGCGCCAACAATCGCGCCGGTAACCGGACTGCCGCTGATGACTTCACCTGCCACCGCGCCAGCGCCTGCCCCTATCGCCGATACGGTTGCCCGTGCAGCCGGTCAGGACCGGCGCCATTCCAGTGGCAAGGTACGTCAAAATTGTTCGAGACATGCACCCTCCTCGATCTTGTTACACTATGCACGATCAACCATTCGGCCCATCATCCGTTTCATGTTTTGCGGCCAATAGCCGTCTTCGTTCGTTGGAGTATGGTGTTGCGTTGCTATTGCACGCCGTCTGTGGAGAACCTACGATGCTCTCTGGATCGCACCGATAACGGGAATTGGCCATGATGGGCATGCTGACATCGCGCAGCTATCCGCCGTCGGCGGCGTTGGCCCCCTATATCACGCGTCATTATATTTTTTCAGCAGCGTTTCCGGGTGATTTCGAACTGGTGGATCAGCTTTTGGCTGAAAACGCCCTCGTCCGAATTTTGCAACTCGGGGACTGGGCCGCTGAAGTAGAGCCGGGCGTTTGGCGCGACGGGCGCAAGGTCGTTCTTTTTGGCGCCAACAGCAAGCCTATGCGCGTGCGTGTCAGGGGAGCGTTTCGGATCATTGGCTTTGCATTCCGCCCCTGCGGGTGGAGGGGCCTCTTTCATCAGCCGGCCAGCGAATTTGCCAATCAGATGCTGCCTCTGGCCGACATCTGGGGTGATGCTGCCGATCGCTTGTATGATCATGCCGCCGGTTTAACAGAAGATGCTGACATCATTGCTGTCGTTGAGTCTGAAATAGTGCGGCGACTGGACTATATCGGCACGGGACAGATTGACGCGGCGATGCGTGTATTTGAATCTATCGCCCGTCATGACAGCAAACGGCAGGTACAGGATGTGGTCGCACACCTTGGCCTGTCGGAACGGCAATTCGAGCGGCAATGCCTGATCGGTTTCGGCCATACACCAAAACTGATCCTTCGACGAAGCCGCTTTCTGGATATGGCGACGGCCATACGCGGACTGGGCGATCCGAGCGATGAGGAATTGGCCGCACTGCGTTATTTCGACCAGTCTCATCGCAACCGTGAATTTCGGCGCTTTATTGGCATGACGCCTTCGCAATTTGCCCATACGCCGACGCCGCTGTTCACCGCGGGACTCCAGTTCCGGCTTGAAAGAAAATCTGACACAAAGGAGGATTGGACAGAAAGCATCAAATAAACGGCGCATAATGGATAGGAGAGAACACATGTTCGTTGCGGTCTATTGGTGGCGGGTACACCCAGGCAAGGAAGAACAATTTCGTGATGCCTGGCGGCGCGGAACGGCGGCGATCACGCGAATATATGGCTCCTTTGGCTCGCGTCTGCACCAGAATGCCGACGGTCGCTTTATCGGATACGCCGAATGGCCCGACGAAGCGACGTGGCAGGCCGCTTTTGACCGCAAGATGGCGTATGATGATGAAGAAACCCGCGCGATGTTCCTGGATGCCGTTGCGGATAGTCCGCCGGACCATGCTCCGATTTTCACCATGACTGTGACGGACGATATGTTGCGACGCAGCATGTCGAGTTTGATTTGAAGTCAATAATTATCTCTTGATTTCAAATCATTGTGCAGTTGCATATTCTGCAATTACACTAACTTTTTTGCGATTGCAAAGCAATCGGCCTGTTGTCATTTTGTGTTTGCTACAAGAAAATAGACATGCAGGAGTTTATATGAGCATCACCCAATATGGTGGGGCGGGACTGATTGCCGTGGCGGTCAATATATTGACCTATACGACTGTCCTGTTCGCCTGAACATGTGAAACCGCCCTCTGGCATAAAGCCAATGGGCGGTTTTCATTTTTATAAATTCAACCATGCATCGAAGTCCAATGGCTTGCGAACATGGCGGCGCACGTCATTAATAGGTCCTGACCCTAGATTGGTGCGGACAGATGACCCCGGTAACCGGGTCAACGATGATCTTTTTCATATCCATTCGTAGGAACATCTATTACCTCTGCTCGAGGATTATGAAGAATGCACGAACCGCTTTCCACAGCCCCATGAATATTGTCGGGAAGTGACGAGGTGCGATGCAATGGCGTGAATCTGTCCGCCTGGGCCTATTATAGTTGTCCAGTCACATCCGATCTGAAGCTGCTTTGGCACAACGTATAAAGCCGGACCCATCAGGCCCGGCTTTACTACGAACGCACATGTTAACTGTGTCGATTCAGTCTTGTTTTGGCTGTAGATTCACTGCGGCATATTTACCGCGCCGATCAACTTCCAGTTCGAAATCCAACCGATCGCCTTCATTCAGCGCACTCATGCCAGCACGTTCGACCGCGCTGATATGAACAAAGGCGTCAGGCTGACCGTCATCGCGCTGGATGAAGCCGAAGCCCTTCATTGCGTTGAAGAATTTCACTGTACCACTGGACTTTTCACCTGTCAGCTGGCGCTGTGGTGCTGCAGCGCGATCGCCGCCAAAGCCAGTACGGTCGCCGCGATCCCGTTGCGCAGGAGCGGCATCGGTGACTGGAAGAGGTTCTCCCTCGATCTTCAGGTCGGTGGCCGAAACCTTGCCGCCCCGGTCAACCAGCGTGAATTCCAGCGGCTGGCCTTCGGCCAAGCCGGTAAGACCCGCTTGTTCAACAGCACTGATATGGACGAAAACATCTTCGCCGCCATCGTCACGAACGATGAAGCCAAAGCCCTTCTGGCCATTGAAGAATTTTACAATGCCTTTGCCTTCGCCAACGACCTGTGCCGGCATACCGCCGCGTGCGCCGCCACCGGCACCTCCGCGAGGAGCGCCACTGAAACCGCCCGCGCCAGCGCCTGCACCAAAGCCACCACGATCGCCGCCGCCGCTAAAGCCGCCGCGATCACCGAAGCCGCCACGATCAGAACCGCCGCCAAAACGACCGCCGCCCTGTTCCGCATAACCGCCATAACTTTCGTCGCCGAAACCGTCCCGCTTGTCCTTGCCGCGCCCGCCGCGCCGCCCTCTGTCAAAACTCATGCCCTGTTAGTCACTTTCGCTTCGTCCCATCCGATCAGGGCATGTTTGACGGACGAAAGTCATACAATACCCGCCGCAAAAAGATGCAGCACTGGATTCGTTATAGCGGAATTTTACCGGCCATGCGAATGATTTTACATAGGATTGGACCGGACTTACAAAAGCAGCGATTTTGGGTCTGGCATCGCTTCTTTTTTCTGCGCTTTCAACAGTGAAATAACCGACCGAACCACCACCCAAATACACACGGCCAGCAGGATCAAAAAACCAATGCCAACGATCATCAGGACGATGCCGATGATACTTGCAGCAAAGCCAAACCAGAAGGTGCGAATCTGGAATTCATAATGGCTTATTTCCCAGGCGGGACGGTTTTCACCCTTCCAGACATAGGCCAGCACGAGGCCGACAAGACCACTGATTCCAGTGATGAAACCGCCCAGATACAGCAGTGCAACGATGGTCGGACCATTGAAATCGAAACTGGCCGCCCCCTGCGGGCCCGTACTGGCCGGAACATTCATACATGTCCCCCCCTTTTCAATATCTGGTGCCAAGCATTTTGCGGGTAATTTCGAACTTGCGACTTTGTAGCGCTTTGGGCAAAGAAATTCCATGTCCGAAATATTCATGATCTTCGCTGACCCTGCCGTATGGGCAGCCCTGGCCGCCCTTATTGTGATGGAGGTCGTGCTTGGCATCGACAACCTGATCTTCATCTCCATCCTTTCCAACAAGCTGCCCGCGCATGAGCAAAGCAATGCACGACGACTGGGCATTGCCCTTGCACTGATTCTGCGTCTTGGACTGCTGTCGGGAATCGCCTGGCTTGTGAACCTGACGGCACCTGTGTTTGACCTGGGGCTGGTTGGTCCCATTGATGCGCTGAGCGGGCACCCCAGCTATGAAACCGCCTTTTCGGCGCGCGACATGATCCTCATCGCCGGGGGCCTGTTTCTGGTGTGGAAGGCCACCAAGGAAATCCATCATAATATGGATGTGGAAGCATCTGGTAATCTGCTGGACAAGAAGGGGCATACCGCGATCAGCTTCGGATCGGTCATTATCCAGATATTGTTGCTCGACATGGTGTTTTCGATCGATTCCATCCTGACTGCGGTCGGCATGACGGATCATTTGCCGGTCATGGTCATCGCCGTGATCGTCGCCGTTGGCGTCATGCTGGTCGCCGCTGATCCGCTCGCCCGGTTCATCGACCGCAATCCGACGGTGGTGATGCTGGCTCTGGGGTTCCTGTTGATGATCGGGGCTGTCCTGATTGCCGATGGCTTTGGTGTGCATGTGCCCAAGGGGTATATATACGCGGCCATGGCTTTTTCTGCCTTTGTCGAGTTGCTCAACATGACTGGACGTCGCGCCAGAGCAAAAAAGAACGCGGACGACTCCGTCGAAACGCTGCATTGAGTTGCGGACACGCAGCGCCTAAAGGAATTTCATGACAGTATATTTTCATGAAGAAGACTTGCCCGATGGCGTGCTGGCCGATGGTCCGGTCGCCGTCGATACCGAAACCATGGGCCTCCTCACGCCGCGCGATCGCTTGTGCGTTGTGCAGATCAGCGACGGTCAGGGCGATGAGCATCTGGTGCGTTTCGCGCCGGGTAGCGACTATGCCGCGCCGAACCTCAAAAAAATCCTGGGCGATCCCGAACGGCTCAAACTCTATCACTTCGGCCGATTCGACATTGCGGCGATCCAGCATTATCTGGGTGTCCTTGCGGCGCCTGCCTATTGTACCAAGATCGCCTCGCGCCTGATACGGACCTATACCGACCGCCACGGCTTGAAAGAGCTGGTACGCGAGCTGGCGGGGCAGGAAATTTCCAAGCAGCAGCAAAGCTCTGACTGGGGCGCGCCACAACTGTCCGACGCGCAAAAGGAATATGCCGCGTCCGATGTCCGTTATCTCCATGTGTTGCGCGCTGAACTGGACCGCCGTCTGGCGCGCGAAGGCCGGACGCAGCTTGCTCAGGCCTGTTTCGATTTCCTGCCTCACCGCGCGGTGCTTGATCTTGCGGGCTGGCCGGAAACCGACATATTTGCACATATATAGAGCCGCTGATGTCCATCCAGGCGGAACGAGAGCGCGGCAAGCGGCATGTATGGGCGGCGCCTGGTAGCCGCCATGACCGGTTGATCCGCCCTTTGAAGCGGCTGCTGCCCATCGCTATGGGCATTTTGACGGCCTTTCTCGCCACTGCACCCTTCACGCACACAAGCGAAATCAGCTTCGTCCTCGACAAGAACAAGGTGGAGGTTGCACGCGAACGTATGCGGGTGACCGAAGCGCTTTATCGTGGCGAAGACAGCAAAGGCCAGCGCTTCTCGCTCCGCGCCGGTTCCGCCGTGCAGAAAAGCTCACGTGAACCGATCGTTGAACTCAACGACATGTCCGCGCGGATATTGCTGAGCGATGGCCCTGCCTTTCTCAATGCGCAGAAAGGTCTGTATGACATGGATCGAGAAAATGTCATGGTGCAAGGCCCCGTCCAGTTTCAATCGGCGGGTGGCTATCGCCTCACCACCCGCGATGTCGGTATCGACCTGAAGGCGCGTACGATGCTGAGCCAGGGCCGTGTCGATGGCCGCTCGCCCATCGGCACGTTCAGCGGCGACCAGCTCAAGGCGGATTTACGCGATCGCACGGTTACGCTGGTGGGTCATGCACGCTTGCGCATCGATCAAAATGGTCTCAAAGGGCGACAGCCATGAACAGATTTGCCAGATTCGCGCTTGGCGCCGCATTGGGAACGGCCCTCCTTCCGGGAGCAAGCGCGCCCGCGCAGGTGCTAAAAAATCATGACAGCAATGCTCCGGTCAACTTTTCTGCCGACCGCATAGAGGTGCAGGATCGCGCTGACCGCGTTGTTGTATCGGGCAATGTCCATGTGACCCAGGCTGGCCTCGCCCTTGATGCGGCCCGCATGACTGTCGCCTATCGGAATGAAAGTGGAAATACGGGCATAGAGATTGACCGTATTGATGCTTCAGGCGATGTCGTCGTGACCAAGGGCTATGAAACCGCGCGGGGCAGTGTGGCTATATATGACCTGAACCGGCGACTCATCACGATGCTGGGCAATGTACAGTTGGTGCAGGGCGCGAATCGACTGACTGGCGGGCGATTGGTCATTGATTTGCGCACGGGCCGTTCGACTGTTGATGGACACGCTACCGGATCGGGTGTCGGTAACGCCGGGGGCAGAGTCACCGGTACGTTCACCGTGCCTCAGCGCGACCAGAAATAACCGCCAATTTCCCGGTTTTTTACCGACAGGCAAAGTTTTCTTTGTATGTGGCGGTTTCCCCATGCACAAAGCTTGCCAAATTGGTAGAGACTGGCCCTGCGTTTACGCATGGTTAACGAAAAGCTGCCAGCAATACAGGTCGCTTAAGGATCAGCAATGAACGATATAGGGATAATCGACCGGACTGAAGCCGCCCTGACAGTGGACGCGCAAACCAGCGGCCTTTCAGTCGTGTCGATCGCCAAAAGTTACGACAAGCGCGCGGTGCTGACCGATGTGTCGCTGTCGGTGGCGAATGGGGAGGTGGTTGGCCTGCTCGGTCCCAACGGCGCGGGCAAGACGACCTGTTTTTATTCCATCATGGGGCTGGTCAAACCCGATTCGGGCCGCATCCTGCTGGATGGCGACGATATTACGCCGCTGCCAATGTACCGCCGGGCTATACTTGGCCTTGGCTATCTGCCCCAGGAAACATCCATTTTTCGCGGCATGACGGTGGAACAAAATATCATGGCGGTGCTGGAGCTTGCCGAACCCGAACAGGCCGCCCGCGCCGAACGGCTTGAGGAATTATTAGGTGAATTCGGTATAACGCACCTGCGCGCGGCGCCGGCGATGGCATTGTCGGGCGGCGAGCGGCGGCGTTGCGAAATAGCGCGGGCGCTGGCCGCAAGTCCCTCGATCATGCTGCTGGACGAACCGTTTGCAGGCATTGACCCTATTTCCATCGCCGACATTCGTGGACTTGTCTGTCAGTTGAAGGAACGGGGCATCGGGGTACTCATTACCGACCACAATGTCCGCGAAACGCTCGATATCGTGGACCGGGCCTGCATTATTTATGACGGCAAGGTACTGTTTGCCGGCAACCCGGAGGCGCTGGTCGCCAACGAGGACGTCCGTCGCCTCTATTTGGGGGAGGGGTTCGAACTGTGAAATGACGCGGGGGCTGGCCATATTTGTCGAGCCGGAGCGCGTATAATGGCGTTGGCTCCTCGTCTCGACCTGCGACAAAGCCAATCGCTGGTCATGACGCCGCAATTGCAGCAGGCCATTCGGCTGCTTGCACTGTCGAACCTGGAAATCGAAACCTATATTGCCGAAGAGCTGGAAAAAAATCCGCTGCTGGAGGCAACCGACAATGTTCCTGAAGCACTTGAGCCAGGAGAAGGGCACCTTGATCCTTCTGAAACCCGAGCAGATCTTCCCGACAGCGCGGATACCGACGCACTCCTGAACGGCGGCCATGGCGACACCGATAATCCCCTCGACGTGGATTATGGCGCGGAAACTTTCCACCATGACAGCAAGGCCGACATGCCCGCCGCACAGGAACGCGCTATTGGGCCTTCCGGGAATGATTATGGCAGCGGTTATAGTGAGGAGGGGCCTGATTTCGACAGCTTTTCTGCGCCAGCGATGTCCTTGCACGAACATTTGCTGGCTCAGGCGGGATCGACGCTGGCAGATCGTGCCTTGCTGATCGCCACCCAGTTGATCGGACAGATTGACGAGGCGGGTTATCTGGAGGCCAACCTTCTGGAAACCGCCTATCGCTTAAACGCACCGCTTCATGAAGTGGAAGAGGTTCTGGCGACCGTTCAGACCTTCGATCCGACAGGGGTTGGTGCACGGAATCTTTCCGAATGTTTGGCCCTTCAGGCGAAGGAGGCGGATCGTTATGATCCCGCCATGGCGCGCCTCATCGACAATCTGGAATTGCTGGGCCGGGGCGCCTTGCCGCAACTCAAGCGTATGTGCGGCGTTGATGATGAGGATATGGCCGACATGATCCGCGAATTGCGCGCTTATGATCCCAAGCCCGGCCTCCAATATGGGTCGGATGTCAGTCAGACCGTTGTCCCTGACCTGTTTGTTGCGGAACGCAATGACGGCTGGGCCATTGAAATCAATAATGCAACGCTGCCCCGGCTGCTGGTCAACCGCAGCTATTATGTCGAGCTATCCGGCGGACAGCATGACAAGACGTCAAAAGCGTGGCTCGCCGAATGTCTGGCAAGCGCAAACTGGTTGATCAAGGCGCTGGATCAGCGGCAGCGGACGATCATCAAGGTCGCCAGCGAAATCGTGAAGCAGCAGGACGAATTCTTCCGTCATGGCGTCGAATATCTCAAGCCGCTGACCCTGAAAATGGTCGCCGAGACGATTGAAATGCATGAATCGACCGTCAGCCGGGTGACCAGCAACAAATATCTGTCCTGCCCGCGCGGCCTGTATGAACTCAAATATTTCTTCACCAGCGGCATTCAGAGTAATGACGGGGGCGACGCCGTTTCTGCTCAGGCGATCAAAAGCCACATCAGAACGTTGATAACCGCCGAAAACCCCAAGAAAATCCTTTCCGACGACACATTGGTCGAAATGCTGCGCGTAAAAGGCTTCGACATTGCCCGCCGTACAGTCGCCAAATATCGGGAGGCGATGGGCATCGGTTCATCGGTGCAAAGGCGACGGCAAAAAGCGTTGGAGAATCGCGCCGCCTGACCGGATCGGGAACCTATCGTTCCCGGGTCGCGCTGAACCTGATGCCGGGATTGCGTTCCTGCACATAGCCGACGTCCCAGGCGCTTTTGGCCAGATAGACGGGATTGCCGTCACGGTCTTTGGCCAGGCTGGACCGGTTGATGTCGGCGAACGCCTTCATCGTCCCGTCATCTCCGCTGATCCAGCGCGCGGTTTCAAAGGGTGCCATTTCCAGTCCCGCATCGACCTTGTATTCTGCCTCCAGTCGGGACAGCAGCACATCAAGTTGCAACTGGCCGACGACGCCGACGATCCAGTTGGCGCCGATTTCCGGGTAGAAAACCTGCGTCACGCCTTCTTCGGCCATATCGTCCAGCGCCTTGCGAAGCTGCTTGGTCTTGGTCGGGTCCTTCAGTGCCACCCGGCGGAGGATTTCCGGCGCGAAATTGGGTAGGCCGGTAAAGCGCACATCGGCTTTTTCGGACAGCGTATCGCCCACGCGCAACGTGCCGTGATTGGGAATGCCGATGATGTCGCCGGGATAGGCTTCATCCGCCAGTTCGCGATTTTGGGCGAAGAACAGGATCGGACTGTGCACGGCTATCGGTTTGCCATGGCCGCTTGGCGTCAGTTTCATGCCGCGCTTGAACGTGCCGGAACATAGACGCATGAAGGCGATCCGGTCCCGATGCTGCGGATCCATATTCGCCTGCACCTTGAAAATGAAACCCGTGACATCGCCGCGCGTGGGATCGACATATTCAGGTTCGGCCGGTTGCGGGCGCGGTGGCGGGGCATGGCGGGCGAGTGCATCGATCAGCTCGGCCACGCCGAATTGCTTGAGCGCGGACCCGAAATAGACAGGGGTCAGGTCGCCATGACGATAAGCCGCCACGTCGAATGGCTCATAACCCGCCTGTGCCAGTTCCGCCTCTTCGCGCAACCGCGCAAGGCCATCGCTGGAAAGCGATTGCGCGAGCTTGGGATCATCCAGACCGGTGAATTGGCCGGTTTTGCCTTCGAAATTGCGGCTGTCGCCGGTCGGCTGCATCAAGCGGTTGGCGTAAAGGTCATAGATCCCTTCGAATTCTCCGCCCATGCCGACGGGCCAGCTCATCGGGCAGACATCGAGCGCCAGCATGTCCGCAACCTCATCAAGCAACTCGAAGGGCGGTCGGCCCTCCCGATCGACCTTGTTGATGAAGGTGATAATCGGGACAGAGCGCAGACGGCACACTTCGAACAATTTACGGGTTTGCGGTTCGATGCCTTTGGCGGCATCGATGACCATGACCGCGCTGTCGACGGCGGTTAGCGTGCGATAGGTATCCTCGGAAAAATCCTCATGCCCCGGTGTGTCGAGCAGGTTGAAAGTCAGACCATCCCGTTCGAAGGTCATGACCGATGAAGTAACGGAAATACCGCGTTGTTGCTCGATCTTCATCCAGTCGGAACGGGCGCGGCGATTTGCCCCGCGCGCCTTCACTTCACCGGCCAGATGGATAGCGCCGCCTTCCAGCAACAGCTTTTCCGTCAGCGTCGTCTTGCCTGCGTCCGGGTGGGAAATGATAGCGAAGGTACGGCGGGTGAGGATGGTCATTTGGGATACTCGTGAATGATTGGGTCCGTCATCCCCGCAAAGGCGGGGTCCATTTCCTGTTTGTGGCAGGGGATGGGCCGGGAGATGGATTCCCGCCTGCACGGGAATGACGGAGTGTTAGTTCTCTACCAGCCTGACATTCAGATGGAATGCCCGTTGGGCACCGGGCGCAAGACGAATGATGCCCGGCTTCATCCATATGTCACCGTCAAACCCGACCGGATCGGCCATGCCCGCCCAGGGTTCAATGCACAGATAGTTCGCCCCCGGTTTCTGCCACAGGCCAAGCCATGGCGTGTCGGGAAAGGCGATGTCGAGCAAGGGATGGCCGGGTGCCCCCCATTTCAGGCGGCGGCTGTTGAGCTGGTCCCAGATCAGCGCGTCGCCTTCGAACATGTCATGCGTGGGAACCAGCATATTGTTGCTGACGGGCGAAGGCGCGCTTTCATGGGCGATAAGACCGGGTTCGCTGCCAACCTTGCGGACGGGCGCCAGCTCATCCTCTTCAAAAATGATGACATGCTGATCCTTTTTGCCGCCAAAGGGCAGGGGCCAGGCGAAAGCAGGATGAAATCCGAAGCTGAACGGCATATCGACCATACCCTGATTGATGACGGTCGCGGTCATGAACAGGCTGGTTTCTTCCGCTACGAAAGCCATGTCCAGCCGGAAGTCGAAAGGATAGACGCGCCGTGTTTCCTCGTCGGCGTCGAGGCGGAAGAGAACCGAAATGTCGTCCTGTTCGACGATATGGAAAGGAGACCGCCGCGCAAAGCCATGTTGCGGCAGGGCATATTCGTGGCCGTCCACGCGATAACTATCATGGCGCAGGCGGCCGACAATCGGGAACAGCAAGGGCGCATGGCCGGTCCAGAAGGCCGGGTCTGCATCGGTCATCATCTCGCGGCCCATCGCATCGGTCAGCGACCACAATTCCGCACCCAGCGGATTGATCCGGGCCGTCAGCTTGCCCGATCCAATGGCGATAAGATCCATTATAGTCTCCCTCTCCGTTCGGTTCGAGCAGCATCGAGTGTGTCGAGATGTGTCCGTCGAGAACCCTTCTCGACTTCGGTTCTCGGTTCTCGACAGGCTCGAACTCTCGAACCTTCGCGCGAAGCCAACGGTTGGCGATCAGCCACGCAAGGTCCCGCCCAGCTTTTCTGCTGCCTTGACGATGGCGGCGCTGATGGCGTTCAGTTCCTCTTCGGTGAAGCTTTTTTCGCCGGGTTGCAGAGTCACTTCGATGGCCAGCGACTTCTGCCCCTCCGGTACGCCCTGCCCGGTGAAGACGTCGAACAGGCGCGCGTCGATAATGGCTTTCTTGTCGGCGTTGCGCGTCGCGCGAACAAGCTGATCGGCCTCCAGCGCGTGCGGTACAAGGAACGCGAAATCGCGCTTTACCGCTTGCAGTGCGGGCGGCGTAAAGGGTGCGCGCATGAAGCCGGTCTTGCGCTTTGCCGGAATGGCATCGAGGAAGATTTCCGCCACCATAATACTGCCTGACAGGTCGAATTGTTTGACCATTTTTGGGTGCAGCACGCCATATTCTGCCAGCACCTTCTTTGGCCCCAGACGCAGCGTGCCCGACTGTCCGGGGTGATAGGCGGCGCTTGCCTCTCCCATCATCTGCAGATTTTCGACAGGTGCTCCTGCGGCGGCGAGCAGGGCGATGGCCTCTGCCTTGGCGTCATATGCGTCAAAGGCGGTTGCCTTGCCCGTGGACCAGTGGCGCGGGTTCTTGTCGCCGGCAAGGACGATACCCACGGTTGCCCGTTCGTCGCTTTCGCCGTTCTGACCGGCAAAGTAGCGCCGCCCAACTTCAAACAGACCAATGGCGGATGCGCCGCGATCGGCATTGCGCCGCGTGGCGGACAGCAGGCCGGGGAGCAATGAGGGCCGCATGACCTTCATTTCCTCCGAGATCGGATTTGCGAGGGTCCAGTCGCCGCCACCGACGGAAGCGGCTTCCTTTTCGGAGATGAAGGACCAGTTGACGGCTTCATTCAAACCACGCGCGGCAGCGGCGCGGCGGACGCGGCGTTCGACCATCTGTTCGGGCGTTGCGGTCGGCCGGGCAACGCCGGGTGCGCGGGGCAGGGGGATGGAGGGTACCTTGTCGATGCCATGGATGCGGACAACCTCCTCGACAATGTCAGCGCTGCCTTCGACGTCACGACGCCATGATGGAACGGAAATTGTCCATATATCAGAGCCTTGTACATCAAAGCCCAGCTTTTCGAGGATGGCTTTCTGTATGTCGCGGCCAACCTCGACCCCGGCGAGGGAAAGGACGGCGTCCGGGTCGAACTTGATCGTCCGTGTATTCAGTGGCGGCTCTCCCGCACGGATCGCTTCGCTGGCGGTTCCGCCGCACAGGTCCAGAACCATCTGCGTTGCGATAGACAGGCCATCGTCCAGAAAGGCAGGATCGACGCCGCGTTCGAACCGGCTGCGCGCGTCACTGGTCAGCGCTAGCCTCTGGCCGGTCTTCGCAATGGCTTCCGGGGTGAAATAGGCGCATTCGATCAGGACTTCTCTCGTGCTGTCTTGTGCGCCGGAATGTTCGCCGCCCATGATACCGCCAATGTCGTGCACATTCTTGTCGTCGGCGATGACGGTCATGCTGTCGTCCAGCGTGTAGGTCTTGCCATTGAGCGCCAGAACCTCTTCACCGTCTTTCGCCTTGCGTGCGGCAAGGCCGCCCATGAGACTCGCCTTGTCATAGACATGCAGCGGACGCCCGAGGTCGATCATGATGTAATTGGTGATGTCCACCAGCGCCGAAATCGGCTTTTGGCCGATGGATTTCAGGCGCTTTTGCAGCCATTCGGGTGATGAGCCGTTTGTCACGTTTTTGACCGAGCGTGCAAAGAAGGCGGGGCAGCCTTCGGGATCGTCGGTCCGCACGTTCGGGCCGTGACCGTCGCCCTTGATAGCAGGCACATTGAGCGGCTTCAGCGAGCCAAGGCCCGCCGCCGCCAGATCGCGCGCGATGCCGTACACGCCCATGCAATCCTGCCG
>JAENVZ010000098.1 GCA_016650315.1 Alphaproteobacteria bacterium
GTGCGCCGATCCTGCCAGACGATCGCGGGGGCCAGCGGCGCTCCTGTCCGCCGGTCCCAGAAAATGAGCGTTTCGCGTTGATTGGTGATGCCAATGGCGCACAATAGACCGGGGTCATCCACCTGTCCGACGACCGCCCGGATACAGGCAAGCGTGCGGTCCCAAATCTGGGTCGCATCATGTTCTACCCAGCCGGGTTGGGGATAGTGCTGGTCAATATCCTCCTGCGCCATGGCAAGGCAGCGTCCGGCCTGCGTGAAAATCATTGCGCGGGTCGATGTCGTGCCTGCGTCAATGACCAGGATCAGCCGGTTTTCCATCCGTATCCGCCTTCCTTCTCCTGTCGCAGAGCATAGGCCCAAAAATCCCATGATTAAAAGCCTTCTCAGGCGATTTACGACGGGCGAGAGAACGACTATCTGCGTTGATATGCGTGCCTGCATTTTGCGGGCCGCCAGCGGGCGGGACGGAATGAGAACACGGGATCAGGCCGAAATGGAACGCCGCAGGGATCGCTTGCTGGCTGCGCTTACGCTCATCGGCGGCGTGGGCCTGTTGCTGGCACTGCCTTTTGCGCTTCAGGCGGGGTCAGCGTTCTTCCTGCCGCTGACGGCAGCGCTGGTGGTGGCCATTGCCCTCGTGCCCTTTCTTGAATGGATGGAACGGCGAGGGGTGCCATCGAAGCTGGCAGCGCTTGTCGCGGTCATTTCCTTTCTTACGGTTGCCAATATCGCGCTGGTGCTCATCATCGTGCCTGCAACCGATTGGTTCAGCATATTGCCCGACCGGATCGAAAAGATTCAGTCCAACCTTGCCCCTATCATAGATTTTTATTCGCAACTTCAACACTTTGTCGATCAAACCGTACAAATGCTGGCAAGTGGAACCATTGCCGCCGCGCAAACAGCCGCTGTAGAGTCTCCCCGTTCGCTGCTCGAACTGGCGGCGACATCGGCGCCTTCGGCGATCGTTCAGATGCTGTTTGCGATATTGGTGATCTATTTCTTTCTCGCGGGCTGGACGAGCCTGCGTAATCAGACAATCAGCAGCCGGGGCAGCTTCGACGGGGCGCTGACCGTTGCCCGCGTGATCCAGAATGTTGTGGATGCGACGTCGGCCTATGTCACCACCATTGCGGTGATCAATCTCAGTCTGGGCCTTGCCGTGGCGCTGGCGCTGTATTTGATCGACATGCCTTCGCCGTTGATGTGGGGCGGGATTGTCGCGCTGTTCAATTTCATTCCCTATTTCGGGCCTATATTGGCAGCGGTGCTGATGGGTCTTGGCGGGCTGATGGTGTTTGACGATGTCTGGCTGGCGTTGCTGCCCGCTCTCATCCAGATCAGTTTTCATGTGGTGGAGGCCAATGCCATTACGCCGCTGGTGCTGGGGCGGCGGTTGACGATGAATCCTTTGCTGATCCTTGTGTCGCTCAGCTTCTGGGGCTGGGTATGGGGAACGCCCGGCGCACTGCTGGCGGTGCCGCTGCTGATCATCCTGCAAACCGTGATCGCGGCGGCGGGCAAGCCTGATATTGCCGGGTTCCTGTTTGAGCACGGCACGCTGATGCCCCGCCCGCATGAGGAATTTTCAGATAATTCGACCAAGAGCAATCAGGATGGTTGACAGGTGTGACCACCTCTTCTAACTGCGCCTCCTCACCGCAGAACGCGGGTGTAGCTCAGTTGGTTAGAGCGCCGGCCTGTCACGCCGGAGGTCGCGGGTTCAAGTCCCGTCACTCGCGCCACTTCCCTGTTTCCATCCAGGCGAGAAGTGGTTTTAGCGGCAAGATCCAGACGATCCCCGCGACAGCATAAATGACCATCTGCACGATGCCGGGCAGCAACGTGATATACTGCACCATGCTGGCCACAATCACCGCCCACACGGCGATGATCCCCAATATCAGGAACATGCCCACAGGTTTGCGCCAGCTTGGATTCATTCGCCTGTCTGTCCTTCCAGATATTCCCGTTCGGTGACGATGGCGTGGAGCGGCACGTCCCACGGGTCAAGCACAAGATCGTCCCGCTCCTGCGCCGACCAGGCAAGCCCGATGCGCAAGGCGTGGGGATAGCGCGCCAATACCCGGTCATAATGGCCGCCGCCTTGCCCCAAGCGATTAAGCGCCCGGTCGAATGCCACCAGCGGCGCAAAGATCGCGTCGGGAATGACGATCGGCGCGGTGGGCGGTGGTTCGCTGACCCCCATATGGCCAAGCACCAGCTCCTCACCGGGCGTCCATTGCCGGAACAGCATATCCTTCAGATTGTCTTCGATGCACGGCAGGCACAACGATTTCCCTGCCACCGCCATCGGCGCGGCGAAATTATCGGCAGGCGCCTCGCTGCCCATCGGCATATAGAGCGCAACGCAGGACGCAGGCGCGATCAGCCGCATCAGCGGCGCGGGTGGCGCGTGAAAGGCAAGCCGCAATGCAACAGGCGGCAGCGATTCGACAAAGCGTGACCGGCGGCGGCGCGCGTCCTGACGGATGTGGTGTTTTGAAGGCGTTTCCATCGCCGCTGATTACCGCGCCTGTGGCGGTATTCGCAATGGGATGAGTGAAAGGGGTCATTTCCGTCCTTCAAAGTCCGTCATGCTGAACGTGTTTCAGCATTCATGAGCGCCGGGGAAAGAGGCATTACCGATTCTGGACGGTCCGCTTTTCCGTGACTGATGTCTCACGTCGCAGCGGCAAGGGGGGTGGGAAGCGAACATTTAACTTGGCCTGCGAACTCAGCCCTGCACTTTCCGAATCGACTGGCTGTCGGTTCAGGCCATGCCTCTCAAATTTTTTGCGTGGTAAATTTACCATCGCACGAGCGTGTTTGTGCGGCGCAGTCTGCGTCGGTTCGCCGCACGATGTGCTCGAGTTATCCGCTCAACTAAAGGTGGTGCCGGGGGCGTTCATGTGCCAGCAAGGTTGGCCCGAACACGCCGGAGACCCATCGCGTTCAAGTGCAGCATACATACCGCACATCATGTGCAGCGAGATGAATGGGTTTCTGACAGCCGGACCCGCCATCACGGGGGCGATTGGACGAAAGCCACGAGCCCGCAGGGCCGACTGTTGTAGTTAAATGGAGAAGCTTAATGAGTGTCATTTCCAAAAGGCCAGGAATTCTCTTCCTGCTTGCCATGCTTACCGTGCCAGCGTCGGGCAGCTTGTCTGCGCAGCAACCGGACCCGCCCGAGGCCGATATCAACGTATATGGCTCCCCTCCGGCCGATCTGTCCGGGATGACCGAAGGGCCTGAGATCGAAGGCTTCATCTCCGCGCGCAGCGGCGACAAGATGCAAGTCATGAGCACCGACGGCGTCAGCACAGTGATCGCCATCAGTGATGGAACCGAAATCAGGGCCAGCAAGGGTCTTCTCGGCCTCAATCGCAGCAAGCTTGCCGCGGACTCTCTGCTCAACGGCCTGCCGGTCAGCGTCAAGACAGTGCAATGGGTCGGTGGCCTGGTGGCGAGCCAGATCAAGTTGCGGAATAACGACCTCAAGACCGCGACAATGATCCGTAGCGGCACTGCCCAGCGCTTTGATGAACAGGCTGCGGCAACAGAGGCGCTGCGTGGCCGCATGGGTGATATCGACAAATATAACATCAAGGGCACGACGAATGTGTTCTTTGACACCGGCAAGTGGAAGCTGTCCGCTCAGGCCCAAGAAGATCTCTGCGCCGTAGCAACCGAGGCCGAGGCGATGGACAACGCCCTGCTGCTTGTTGTCGGTTACACCGATTCGGTCGGAGACCAAGAATACAACCAGATACTTAGCGAGAGGCGGGCTGGTCGCGTCGTTAATTATATTCAGCAGGAATGCCGCTGGAAACCATATCGCATGCTTACCCCCACCGGGATGGCGGAAGCGGACCCATTGGCGGGCAATGACACCGCAGAAGGCAAGGCACAGAACCGCCGCGTTTCGGTGAATATCTTGGTCAGCAAGGGCCTTGACGGTCTGTGAGATGCGCGGGGTGGGCGAAGCCCACCCCGAGATTTTCGACAGGGAATCGCCAGTTCGGTCGTGACCAAAATTCAAACTTGGCGGCATTGACGCAAGCATGGGGTTGGGCGGGCACAGCCTGGCTGCACGTCTGCCTATTCCCTTTTGGCCCCCACACGGGGTGGCGGGACCGCCTTGGCCGTTTGCTGGAATATCCTCTGACGCCTTCACGTCAGGTGGGCGCCGTGTGATCCGGACCAGGGTCCGGGCAGGGACAGCTCCCTAGGATGTTATATCGCCTCAGGGATGTTCGCTAAAGCTCGTACCAGGCAGTGCCCGCCATCGCCAATCTAGGCGTTCTGTGGCATTGCGGCAAGCCTTAGTGCAAGAGATTCCACCCGGTTGGCGAGACTTTCGAGTGCATCGGCCAAACGCGGGTTTGCCGTCGGGACGGAAACAGGTCTTTCACCCGATTCGTCGGCCGTTTTGATGTCGTTGA
>JAENVZ010000099.1 GCA_016650315.1 Alphaproteobacteria bacterium
CGCGAACCATGAAGCGGTCGTAGCAGTCACCATTGGTGCCGACCGGGATTTCGAAATCCATGCGGTCATAAACATCATAGGGTTGCGACCGTCGCAGATCCCAGGGGATGCCGGAACCACGGATCATCGGGCCGGAAAAACCCCATGCGATTGCGTCTTCCTTGCTCACTACGGCAATGTCGACGTTGCGCTGTTTGAAGATGCGGTTGTCGATGACAAGGCTCATCGCGTCCTCGAACAGGCGCGGCAGGCGGGTATCCAGCCATTCGGCGATGTCGGTCAGCAATTTGAGCGGCACATCCTGATGCACGCCGCCGGGCCGGTAATAGGCCGCGTGCATACGTGCGCCCGATGCGCGTTCGAAGAAGTTCAAACAATCCTCGCGGATTTCGAACACCCACAGGTTCGGCGTCATCGCGCCCACGTCCATAACGTGCGACCCGATGTTGAGCATATGGTTGCAGATGCGGGTAAGCTCGGCAAAGAACACGCGCAGATATTGCGCGCGCAGCGGCACTTCGAGGCCCAGCAGCTTTTCGATGGCGAGCACATAGCTGTGCTCCATGGCGAGCGGCGAACAATAATCGAGCCTGTCGAAATAGGGCAGCGCCTGCAAATAGGTCTTGTACTCGATCAGCTTTTCGGTGCCGCGATGCAGCAGGCCGATATGCGGATCGATGCGCTCAACGATTTCGCCGTCCAGTTCCATCACCATGCGCAAAACACCGTGCGCGGCGGGGTGCTGCGGACCGAAGTTGATGGTGTAATTCTGGATCTGCGTTTCGCCGGCGGCGTCGTGCGGCAACAGTTCGTCCACTTGGCTGGTCATTTCTTCACCCCGTCAGTCTTTTGGGGGCCAGCTTTTACCGGCGACGGCGCGCCGGGGGCCTCTGGCTTGGCCTTTTCATCGCCGGGCAGCACATAGGCCGCGCCTTCCCACGGGCTCATGAAATCGAAGGTGCGGAAATCCTGTGCCAGCTTGACGGGTTCATAAACCACGCGCTTGGCCTCTTCCGAATAACGCAACTCGACATAGCCGGTGAGCGGGAAGTCCTTGCGCTGCGGATGGCCCTTGAAGCCGTAATCGGTGAGGATGCGGCGCAGGTCGGGATTGCCGGAAAAAACCACGCCGTACATGTCGTAGACTTCGCGCTCCAGCCAGCCCGCGACCGGCCAGATATGCGTGATGCTGGGGACCGGCTGATCCTCATCGGCCGTCACCTTGACACGGATGCGGTGGTTTTTCGTCAGGCTGAGCAGATGATAGCAGACCTCGAACCGTTCCGCGCGGTCGGGATAATCGACCCCGGCGATCTCCATGAGCTGCTGATAGGCGAGTTCGTCGCGCAGCGTCACCATGGCAGAAGGCAAGGCATCGCGGGTCACAGTGACGCTGATTTCATCAACGGCCTCGACCAGATCGACGATCACATCGCCCAGCGCGGCGCGGATCGTTTCGGCCACGCCCTCATTGCTCGCATATTTGGGTGCGGGATGGTTCATTTGCACAACCCGTTCAAAACCCGTTCGTCCCGGGCCCCTCGGCCGCCGCCTGCGGCGGCCGCTCGGGACAGGCCAAGGTCGAGGGACGCTGGCTTGGTGCAAACGTGTCTCGACTGCGCTCGACACGAACGGAGGTAGGGGGCACTCAAAGCGATCATCTTTCAATCGTCCCGATGCGGCGGATTTTCCGCTGTAGCTGCATCACGCCATAGAGCAGCGCCTCGGCGGTCGGCGGGCAGCCGGGGACGTAGATGTCCACAGGCACGATCCGGTCGCAACCGCGCACAACGCTATAGCTGTAATGATAATAGCCGCCGCCATTGGCGCATGAACCCATGGAAATGACGTATTTCGGTTCGCTCATCTGGTCATAGACCTTGCGAAGCGCCGGGGCCATCTTGTTGCAGAGCGTGCCCGCGACAATCATGACGTCGCTCTGGCGCGGGGAAGCGCGCGGGGCGGCGCCAAAGCGCTCCATGTCATAGCGGGGCATGTTGACGTGGATCATCTCAACCGCGCAGCACGCCAAGCCAAAGGTCATCCACCAGAGCGAACCAGTACGCGCCCAGTTGAACAAATCCTCGGTCGAAGTGACAAGGAACCCCTTGTCGTTCACTTCCCCTGTAAGCGACTGGAAATAATCCTGATCCGGCCGCGTTCCTGCTGACGGCGGCGTGTGTGTGAGTTCTACTCCCAATCGAGCGCTCCTTTTTTCCACGCATAAATGAGGCCGAGCACCAGCTCGAAAATGAAGACCATCATCGTTGTCCAGCCAGCCCAGCCGATTTCCTTGAGCGACACCGCCCATGGGAACAGGAATGCCGCTTCAAGATCGAAGACGATGAAGAGAATGGCGACGAGATAGAAGCGCACGTCGAACTGGCTGCGCGAGTCCTCAAAGGCCGGAAATCCGCATTCATATTCGGCCAGTTTGTCCGGGTTGGGCTTGTGCGCACCGGTAAGCCGCGACACCGCCATCGGCAGGAACACAAACAGGCTCGACAGCGCCAAAGCGACGCCAAGGAACAGCATGATCGGCAGATATTGGGATAGATCGACCAAAGAGACTCTCGCTTGCTGGATGCCTTGGGCGCGCTTTTAGGCAGATGACGCCCAAGGGGCAAGCCTGCCGCAGTCCAAAAAATGTGGAATGACGCTTGTATTTGTTTCTATCGTAACGCCGAGGCAACAAGTTTGTGGAGTTTGCTGTGGATTGCGTCATTTCCGGCAATAAATTCACGCCGTTCGATACAACGGTCGCCGCCCCGAAAATCGGTCACAAACCCGCCGGCTTCTCGCACAAGCAACATGCCCGCCGCCACGTCCCAGGGCGACAGATCGGTTTCCCAGAATCCGTCATACCGCCCCGCCGCGACATGGGCGAGATCGAGCGAAGCCGCGCCGAAACGCCGGATGCCAGCCACTTCAGGAGCAACAGCGCCAAAAATCCGCGTCCATTGCGACAAATCACCGTGGCCCAGATAGGGAATGCCGGTCGCAATCAGCGAATCCGCCAGATCGCGGCGAGAAGACACCCGTAGTCGACGATCCTGTTGCCATGCGCCCCTGTTCTTTTCCGCCCAATAGCTTTCATCGGTCAGCGGTTGATAAACAAGACCCGTTGTTATCTCACCCCAGCCGCCGCCCGGTTTTGGTTCTTGCACAGCGATTGAGATGGCGAAATGAGGGATACCGTGGAGGAAATTGCTGGTGCCATCGAGCGGATCGATGATCCAGCGCGGCTTGTCGGGATCGCCGTCAATCTGACCGCCCTCCTCCATCAGGAAACCCCAATCGGGTCGAGCCTTTAGCAGTTCATCGTACAAGGTGCGTTCAGCACGCTGATCGGCCATGGATACAAAATCCGCTGGCCCTTTGCGGGAGACCTGCAGATGCTGAACCTCGCCAAAGTCGCGGCGCAGACGTGGCGCGGCCTTGCGCGCGGCGCGTTCCATGACGGTAAGAAGGCCTGAATGGGATACCATGACATAAAACTCCCCCTCTCCCCTTCA
>JAENVZ010000100.1 GCA_016650315.1 Alphaproteobacteria bacterium
ATTTGTGGCGTAGTGTCCGCGCCGTTTGCCAGCGCTTCATGTGTTTCGGTCCCGCCTTCTTCGTCCGCCATCGTTCGTCCTTCAACAGATGTTCATGCTGCATGCACCATAACAGTGGCGCATTTTGAACCGCGCGATTAGCAGGGGGCGGAGTGAAGGGCAATGTAGCAATGTCGGTTTGCGCGGCAAAGGAAGGGCTGCTGGACCCTCATATGTTCGATCATCCTGCCTGTATCCTGCTTTGACAATGATCGCCATTTGAAACCGCGAGCAAACATGCCTATGTTGGCAAGGCGCATGTGTTTGGAGGTATAGTGACTGTAGTCGTAATTCTTGCAATGGTTGCGGCTTTTTTGGGGCTGCGTCTGTATTCGGTGCTTGGCAAGCGGACAGGGCATGAGCAACAGCCCGCCCCCCAGGCCGAAGAACGCGCCTCCCCAACCGTGCTGACGCCAGTAAGGGTGGAGGATATTCGACCCGAGACCGGGCGGTTGCCCGAAAGTCTGGTCGCGCCCGCCGCTGAAAGCGGCATCCGCGCGATTATCGGCGCGGACCGCCGGTTCGATCTTGCCCAGTTCGGGGAGGGCGCAAAGTCGGCATACAGCATGATTCTGGCGGCATTCTGGAAAGGTGACAAGGACGAGCTTGCCTATCTGTGCGACGCCGACGTGCACGCATCTTTTGCGCAGGCCATCGATGCACGTGAGGCGGAAGGACATATTCTTGAAAACCGCATGATTCGTATCGACAAGGCGCAGATTGCCGACGCATCGATCAATGGAACTGTCGCCAGCATCACGCTGCGCTTTGGCGCCGATATCGCTGCTGTCACCCGTGACCGCGACGGCCATGTCATTGCCGGGTCGATGACGGACGCTGTATCGACGCATGATGTCTGGACCTTCAGCCGGGACGTCAAGAGCAGCGATCCCAACTGGAAATTGACCGAAACCGACGAGGCCGCGTGAGTTTTCTCCGTTCGGGCACCGCTCTTTGCATCGCAATGGGTCTGGCCGCCTGTGCAGGCATTGTGCCGTCCGGCACTCAACGGAGTGCGCCGCCGGCATCGAGGCCCTCAACGACCGCACCAGCAGCGCGACCCGTTCCGGCAACACCCGGTGTGACATTGCCCGCAGGCCCATCTTCGCCCAATGCTGCTACTGCTCGCGACCTTGGCGTTGTGCCGGGACCAGCTATCGCCTCCTTGCCCTTTGCTCCGGCGCAGACGCAACTGGCGTTGCAGGCTTTCAGGATCAGTTGTTCCTCGCTTGTCCGGCGCACCGACCAGAGCGGCCTGACACGTCCGGTTGATTGGCAGGAGGCGTGCACGGCGGCTGCGGGCTGGCAGGACGGGGATGCCGCAACCTTTTTCGACCGCTATTTCGAAACGGTTCAGGTGGGCGACGGAGCGGCATTCGCAACGGGCTATTTTGAACCGGAAATTCTGGGTTCCCGGACCAGGCAACCGGGTTATGACACGCCCATCTATCGGCGGCCGCCGGATCTGGTCGATGTCGATCTGGGCCTGTTCAGCGATGAACTGAAGGGCAAGAAAATCCGTGGCAAGGTGCAGGGCGTGGCCTTTGTACCCTTTGACGATCGCGCCGGCATAGAAGCCGGTGCGCTGGCCGGACGCGGGCTTGAAATCGCATGGGCCGCCAATCCCGTGGAATTCTTTTTCCTGCAAGTGCAAGGCAGCGGCCGGTTGCGCCTGCCCGACGGCAGCATCCTGCGTATCGGCTATGACAGCCAGAACGGCCGTGATTATACCGGCATCGGCAAGCTGATGAAGGACCGGGGCCTGTTGGGGCCAGGACAAACCAGTATGCAGGGCATCATGGATTATCTGCGCAGCCATCCCGACGAAGGGAAGGCGATCATGAATGAAAACAAGAGCTTCGTCTTTTTCCGTGTGATTGACGGCGCGGGACCGCTGGGTGCGCTGGGCGTTCCCGTCACGGGCCATGCGAGCGTTGCCGCCGATCCCAAATTCGTGCCGCTGGGTGCGCCGGTATTATTGTCTCTGGACCGGGCCGAACCCAATGGCGTGTGGATTGCTCAGGATACGGGTGGCGCCATCAAGGGGGCAAACCGTTTCGACACATTCTGGGGCGCAGGCGATCAGGCCCGCGCCATTGCCGGGGGCATGTCCGCCCGGGGCAGTGCGTTGCTGCTGTTGCCCAAGGGCAGTTATGCCCGTTTGATGCAGAATAATGGCGCGTCGCCGCCTCAGCCCTGAGGAGAGGGCGGCCTGGAACCAGCTTGCCCGATCCGTCAGGCCGCTTTCTACTGCTCCGCAATCGCCAGAACGTCATGATAAGGTGATGGAAAGCGGCGTATCGCTTCTAAACGATATCGTAACGAATCCTGCCAAATCCTTAACGCAATCCAAGGCGGCACCCCGTGTGGTAACCAGATCGCCGGTGCCGGCGGATATTCTTGACGGCAGTTGGGAACGGCAGATCAAACGCGGTTTGTTGCAGCCTGAAATCACCATCGACCTGCACGGACATAGCCTGGCGCAGGCACATCAGCGCTTTGACCGTGCGCTGGCCGACGCGCTGGCGCACGGCGTTCGTGTCATGCTCGTCATTACAGGAAAACCCCGGGAAAGCGCGGCGCGGCGGGATCGGGCGGACCGGGGCGTTATTCGAGCGGAAATCGGTCACTGGATGGGCAACAGCCAACAATCCGGCATGATCGCAAGCGTGCGAAACGCCCATCCCCGACATGGCGGGTCAGGGGCGATTTACGTCATATTGCGCCGCAAAAAATAAACGTTTCCAATAGTTTTGCATAAAGTTTCTTAACCAATGTAATTCATAGATGCAGCATGAATATTGTGCCTGTAGGGGCGCGACCTGTTCACGACTGTGGGGTCTAATGGAAGGCGTATCACTGAAAAGCCGAGCGGTTGCCTTTGCAGCCAGCGCTGGTGCAGTCGCCTTCATTCTGGCGCTACTGGCTGGTGCTGGTACGCAAAATGATGTGGAAGCGATCAGCCGCGCACTCACCCTGGCCATCATGTGCGGTTTGATGTGCTCGGCATCGGCAA
>JAENVZ010000101.1 GCA_016650315.1 Alphaproteobacteria bacterium
CGCGCAGGTCAATGGCGTGATTGCGCGCCTGAAGAACCTCGCGGATTATGACCCCAAGTTGAAAGAAGTACTCGAGGTGCTCGAACCGGCGCAGGTGCAGTTGCAGGAAGCGGTGTACAGCCTGCGCCATTACCAGCAGAAACTGGATCTGGAGCGTCGCATAGTCATGACAAAGGCCAAGCAGGCGCAATTTCGGAAAGTCGCGGACGACTTTGGCATTGAATGGCGCAAGGAAGCGAAGATCAGCGACCAGAAGGAACAGGAAGCGATCGACAGGTTGCGTGCGAAACTGGACAAGATGGAAGCTGAGGCCCTGGCGGAAAAGCAGGCCACCTCTGCCAGTCGGGAAGCCGCCCGATAGCCGTGCGGTCCGACACGGATTACATGGCGGCTGCCATTGCTTTGTCCGAACGTGGGCGGGGGCGAACCGCGCCCAACCCCAATGTAGGCTGCATCATCGTGCGTGACGGGCGCATTGCCGGACGTGGCTGGACCCAGCCGGGCGGGCGACCCCATGCCGAGGCGATGGCGCTGGAGCAAGCGGGCGGACAAGCGCGCGGGGCGACGGCTTATGTCACGCTGGAACCCTGTTTTCACGATTCGCCGCGTGGCCCGACATGCAGCCGCTTGTTGATCGAAGCGGGCGTGAAGCATGTGGTGATTGCGGTGGGCGACCCTGACAGGCGGACCGATGGGGAGGGCGCGGCAGCCTTGCAACATGCAGGTCTGAAGGTTGTAACTGGCGTTCTGGCAGATGGCGCGCGTGCCGCCATGGCAGGGTTTTTCACGCGGCAAGCGCTGGGCCGACCGTATGTCACGTTGAAGCTGGCGACCTCGCTTGACGGACAGATTGCACGGGCCGATGGCGAAAGCCGGTGGATCACGGGGCCAGTGGCGCGGGCGCATACCCATGTAGAACGCGCACGTCATGACGCCATTCTTGTCGGGCGCGGTACGGTTGATGCCGACAAGCCCCGGCTTGACGTGCGCCTGGCGGGCCTTGGTGATCGTTCACCCCGCCCGATTGTGCTGAGTCGCGGCAAACCGCCAAAGGGTTGGACGGCAATAGTTGCGCCAGACGACATTTCCACGTTGCCGGACACGGATTTTCTAATGGTCGAGGGCGGTGCGACGACGGCTTCCGCTTTCCTCGCTGCCGATCTGGTTGACCGGCTGCTGCTGTATCGCGCGCCCATATTGATGGGTGCCGGTAAAGCGGCGCTTGGCGATATCGGCCTTGAAAGCCTGTCAGCCGCGCATGGCCGCTGGCGACTTGCCGATGCGCGGATGCTTGGCCCAGACCGGATGGAGCTTTACGAGCGCGTCGGCGCGTCTTAGGAACCTTCGCATGTTCACAGGCATCATCACGGATATTGGTCAGATCGAAAGCGCGGAGCAGCGGGGCGACCTGCATCTGCGTATTGCGAGCCATTATGACATGGATAGTGTTGCCATTGGCGCATCCATCGCCTGTTCGGGCGTCTGCCTGACCGTCGTTGAAAAGGGCGACGACTGGTTCGCCGTGGACGTTTCCAGCGAAACCCTGTCCCGGACTCCCCCAGGAATGTGGGACGTCAGTGCACGGCTGAATCTTGAGCGGGCCTTGCGCGTGGGCGACGAACTGGGCGGACATATAGTTACCGGCCATGTAGATGGTGTCGGCACACTGGTGTCCGCAACGCCACAGGGGGATTCGACCCGTATCGTCATTGCTGCGCCAAAGGAGCTGGCGCCAAGTCTGGCATCGAAGGGCTCGATCACAATCGACGGCATCTCCCTGACCGTCAATGAAGTGGAGGATCAGCCCGATGGCCGCGTCCATTTCGGCCTCAACATCATTCCGCACACGGCGCAGATGACAACGCTTGAAGCGTTACCCGCAGGACGGATGTTCAACCTGGAAATTGACGTTCTGGCGCGCTATCTGGCGCGGATGCGACACGTGACGCTCCCATAGAATTTCAGAATGTGAAATTCCGGCTTCACTGTCACATTTTAATGTGATAACGAGGCTGCATGAGCACTAATTTGATGGAAAAACTGCGCGGCCTCGTCACGGATGGCGGCATGTCGCGTTCCGGTCTTGCCCGCGCGGCAGGCCTTCACGCCAATTCCTTGCGCAAAATGGATGAGGCGGACTGGAATCCGACGGCCGATACGCTGGGCAAGCTGGAACAATATCTGTTGAAACGTGAAGGTGGCACGGCGTTAGCCAGTCCCGAAGAAATCATCAACGAAGCACGCAATGGACGCATGTTCATTCTGGTCGACGATGAGGATCGGGAAAATGAGGGCGATCTCGTCATCCCGGCGCAAATGGCGACGCCCGATGCGATCAATTTCATGGCGACCCATGGACGCGGCCTGATTTGCCTTACGCTGACTAGCGCGCGCGTGGCGGCGCTGGGCCTCGACCTCATGAGCCGGCATAACGGGACGCGCCACGAAACGGCCTTTACTGTTTCGATCGAAGCGCGCGAGGGGGTGACCACCGGCATCAGCGCCGCGGACCGTGCACGGACCATTGCGGTTGCCATTGATGCGGCGCGTGGACGCGAAGATATCGTTACACCCGGCCATGTCTTTCCACTGGTTGCGCGTGACGGCGGCGTGCTGGTGCGTACAGGCCATACTGAAGCGGCAGTCGATGTCGCACGTTTGGCGGGGCTCAATCCTTCCGGTGTGATCTGTGAGATCATGAAGGATGACGGCACCATGGCGCGCATGGACGACCTGATCCCCTTTGCACAGAAACACCGGCTGAAAATCGGTACGATCCGCGATCTGATCGCCTATCGTCGCCGCAACGACCATCTGGTTGAAAAGCGTGCAGAGGTTCAATTTACCAGCCGCTGGGGCGGGGACTGGACCGCCATGACGTTTTACAACAAGGCCACAGCGACAGAGCAAATGGTGCTACAAAAGGGCGGAATCGATTCTGACAAACCGACCCTTGTCCGTATGCATCAGCTTTCCCCCTTTACTGATGTTCTGGGACAGGAAGGATCGCGCAGTACGCTTCTTTCCCGTTCGATGGAGATTATTGGGCAGGCGGGGGCAGGCATTGTCGTTATACTAAACCGGCATACGGCCGATGCATTCACGCGCATGTTCCGGATGAAAGCGGGAATAGAAGAAACGAACATGGACGAATTGCGCGACTATGGTGTGGGCGCGCAGATTTTGGCCGAACTGGGTGTGCACGACATGATTCTGCTCACCAACAGCCATCACAGCCTTGTTGCGCTTGACGGCTATGACCTTGCCGTGGTTGGCGAACAGCGTATCGAAAACTGAAGGACCGAACCATGGCCAAATTTCTCATCGTCGAGGCGCGCTTCTACGATCATCTCAATGACATGCTGATCGAAGGTGCACAGGCGGCGCTGGATGAAGCGGGTCATAAATCGGACGTGCTGACGGTGCCGGGTGCTCTCGAAATTCCAGGCGCGATTGCTATTGCGGCTGAGTCGGGCCGCTATGACGGGTTCATTGCGATCGGCGTGGTGATCCGCGGCGAAACCTATCATTTCGAAGTCGTGTCGAACGAAAGCGCGCGCGGTCTGATGGCGCTTTCGATGGACGGTATTGCCATCGGCAATGGCATTTTGACGGTGGAAAATGAGGCGCAGGCCCTTGCCCGCGCCCGCATGTCCGAAAAGGACAAGGGCGGCGAAGCGGCCAAGGCGGCCATCGCCATGTTCGAGATCGGGCAGACATTCGCAGCCTGATCCCCGGTGATTCGATAGGGAGACAAGCAATGACGCCTTTGCCCGATGACCCGACCCTCGATGAAGTGCGCGCGTATCTGGCGCCGCGGCTGGCTGGCCATGCGGCTTTTGATGGATGGAACCGGGCGGCGCTTGTCAGTGCCGCGCATGAGGCGAGCCTTGACCCGGCGATGGTGGCGTTGGCATTTTCCGGCGGCGCGACCGATATGATCGATGCCTGGTTCGAATGGCTCGACAACGCAATGGTAAGGGTCGTTTCGCCTGACATGCTCTCG
Source organism: Alphaproteobacteria bacterium (assembly GCA_016650315.1). Taxonomy (GTDB): domain Bacteria; phylum Pseudomonadota; class Alphaproteobacteria; order Sphingomonadales; family Sphingomonadaceae; genus Rhizorhapis. Next base: position 4,007 of record JAENVZ010000101.1, read on the forward strand.
GCGCAAAAAGTGCGTGAGAAAATTACCACTCTCATTGAAGCGCGCCTCGAACTGCTTGCACCGAACCGTGAAGCATTACGCAGGGCACAGGCCATTCTGGCCATGCCGCAGAATTTGCCGAAGGCGGGGCGGCTGGGCTGGCGGGCGGCAGATCAGATGTGGCGCCTTGCAGGAGACAGTACGACGGATTTCAATCACTACAGCAAGCGGGTCATATTGGCGGGCGTCTATGCCGCGACGCTTTTGGTTTTTCTGAGCGATGAGAGCGGAAACTGGACTGAAACTCGTGCGTTCCTGGCGCGGCGTATCGATGGAATCATCCGATTCGAAAAGGCTAAGGGTCAATGGCAGGCACGTGCCGAACGCCGACCCAGCCTGGCGCGGTTTGTTGGCCGGTTGCGGTATCCGGCCATCTAACTAGACCCATTTGATGGGGGACTGGTAATTTCTCACAGTTATTGATAATCAATCGCAAGATTGCATTTTGCCCCAGTTGAGCATTGAAAGTCCTGTACGTGCGCCTTGACCAGCTTCCACTTCGCCAACCGGCCTGTATCGACACGGTGGACTGGTCCCAACTGTCCGACCTTGAGGGACAGCGTTTGCAAGAACTGGGCATCAGCGAGGGGGTCATGGTTGAAACGCTCCACCATGGCGGCCTGTTCGGGCGTGGTCCCATCGCATGCCGGGTGGGACGCATGATCGTTGCCATGCGGCGCCTGCATGCTGCCGCCATTACCGTGCGGCCCTCTGCGGAGGTGAAGGACGCAGCATGAGCCGTATTCCGCTTGTCGCGCTGGTCGGCAATCCCAATGCCGGCAAAAGCGCCCTGTTCAATGCATTGACGGGCGCGCGCCAGAAACTGGGCAATTATCCCGGCGTGACGGTGGAGCGCAAATCGGGACGCCTGATGTTGAGCGATGGCCGCCCGGTGGAACTGGTCGACCTTCCCGGCACTTACAGCCTTAATCCCGCCAGCCCTGATGAACAGGTTACGCGCGATGTTGTTATGGGCCGACAAACGGGCGAACGGCAGCCTGACGCACTGGTCATCGTGCTGGACGCGGCCAATCTGGACAATCACCTGCGATTCGCACTGGAGTTGATCGCGCTCGATTTGCCCGTTGTGATCGCGCTGAACATGGTGGATCTGGCAAAGCGGGATGGTTTGGAACTGGATCCAGAAACCTTGTCCCGCGACTTGGGCGTTCCAGTGCTCCCGACCGTTGCGGTGCGCAAACGGGGCCTTGATGATCTGCGCGAGCAACTGGCAGCCATCCTTGGCGATGGCACGGCGCGTATCCCTGTGCCGCAATCGGCCGGCAGTTTTACCGATGTGCAGGCGCGAGCGCGCCGGATCGCCCAAAATGCGGTGCGTTCGGAAACGCCGGTTCGACGACTGACGTCTGTGGTTGATGCTGTGGTGCTGCATCCGTTATTGGGGCCTGTCATATTGGCGGGCCTGCTTTTTGTTATGTTTCAGGCCGTCTTTTCGTGGTCTGCGCCGCCGATGGCATTGATTGAAGGCTGGGCGGCGGCGATGGCGGACATGGTGACAGCCGCTCTGCCCGACAACGTGTTTCGTTCCTTTCTGGTCGATGGGGTTATCAACGGCGTCGGGTCGGTGATCGTGTTCCTGCCGCAGATCCTGATCCTGTTCTTTTTCATCCTGATGCTGGAAGCCACTGGCTATATGGTGCGCGCGGCCTTTCTGATGGATGGACTGATGGCGCGCGTGGGATTGTCGGGCCGGGCCTTCATTCCACTCTTGTCCTCCTTTGCCTGCGCTATTCCGGGTATCATGGCGACGCGGACGATCAGCGACCACAAGGATCGCCTGACGACCATATTGATCGCGCCTTTGATGACCTGTTCGGCGCGTCTGCCCGTCTATGCCGTGATTATCGCTGCTTTCATTCCCAACCGGACGTTAGTCGGCGGTATTGGCCTTCAGGGGCTGGTACTTTTCATCCTCTACATCAGCGGTATTGTAGGCGCGCTTGTAACGGCGCTGGTGCTGCGGCGAAGCGTCACGCGGGGGAAAAGCAGCGGCTTCCTGATGGAAATGCCGAAATATCAATGGCCGCGCCCGCGCGATGTGATCCTGGGATTGTGGCAACGCGTGGTGATTTTCATGAAGCGTGCGGGGACGATCATTTTCATCTCCACCGTCGTCCTCTGGGCGCTGCTGAGCTTTCCCAAGCCGCCGGAAGGCAGTAGGGTTTCGCCCGTTGATTACAGCATTGCCGGTCGAATTGCGGGCGGCCTCAGCACTGTCATGGAACCGATCGGATTCAACCGCGACATTTCTCTGGCTCTGATCCCTGCCATGGCGGCGCGTGAAGTCGCCGTATCGGCGCTGGCTACTGTCTATTCGATTGAACAGAGTAAAGATGAAGTGGCTACCGAGCGATCGCTGAGCCAGCGTTTGCAGGGCCGCTGGTCGTTGGCGACGGCGCTGGCTTTCCTCGCCTGGTTTGTATTCGCGCCGCAATGCATCTCCACCATCGCGGTCGCACGCCGTGAAACCAATGGCTGGCGCTGGCCCGCATTCATGGTCGGATACTTGTTTGCCCTCGCCTATATATTTGCCGGGATTACCTTCTGGACGGCAACCGCGCTGGGGGTATAAGGGCGGTTTCCAAATGCGGCGCGTGGCGTCGCTCCAGCAATTGCGAGACGACAGGAGACAGCATGGCAGGTAGCGTCAACAAGGTGATTCTCCTTGGGAATCTGGGCGCGGACCCGGAAGTCCGCAGCTTCCAGAATGGCGGCAAAGTGTGCAATATCCGCATTGCGACATCGGAAAGCTGGAAAGACCGGAATACCGGTGAGCGCAAGGACCGGACCGAATGGCACACCGTAGCCATTTTTTCAGAAGGTCTGGTCGGCGTTGCCGAGCGCTTTTTGCGCAAGGGTAGCAAGGTCTATATCGAGGGCCAGCTCCGCACCCGCAAATGGCAGGATCAATCGGGCGCCGACCGCTATACGACAGAAGTCGTGCTGCAGGGCTTTGATGCCAAGCTGGTGATGCTCGATGGCCGCGAAGGCGGATCACCGGGCGGTGGTGGTAGTGGCGGACGCAGTGACGAAGGTTGGGGCGCATCTGGCGGCTATGATGATGGCGGCGTGGGCGGCGCAAAAAGCAGCGGCGCGCGCAGCAACGGTCCAAGCTTTGATAATGATCTGGACGACGAAGTACCGTTCTGACCTGAATTCCCTCTCCCCTAGAGGGGGAGGGGGCTTCTCACTTGTTGAGTAAATCCAGCGCGAAGGCGCGAATGTGATCGCGCATGTCTTCGCGCTCGAGCGCAAGGGCGAAATTGGCTTCGATATACCCTGCCTTCGATCCGCAATCGAAGCGGCGGCCATCAAAGGTCACGCCATGAAATGGCTGATTGCCGATCATCGCAGCCATCGCGTCCGTTAGCTGAATTTCCCCGCCCGCCCCCTTTTCCTGTCGCTCAAGCAGTTGCATCACTTGTGGTTGAAGAATATATCGGCCTGCGATGATGAGATTGGACGGCGCGGTTCCCGGTGCGGGTTTTTCGACCAGCCCCTTCACCTCCGTCAACGTCCCGTCGATCACGCCGGGATCAAGCACGCCATAGCTTGACGTCTGGTCCATCGGCACTTCCAGCGCGCAGATGAGGTTGCCGCCGACCTTTTCATAGGCATCGACCATCTGCTTCATGCATCCGGGCGATCCGACCATGAATTCATCGGGCAGAAAGACCGCGAAGGGTTCATCGCCAATAATGTCGCGGGCGCACCATACGGCATGGCCAAGGCCCATCGGCTCCTGCTGGCGAACAAAGGCTGCATTGCCCGGCATTAATCGTGTGGGCGCGAGGACCGACAGATCCTTGCCGCGCGCCGTCATGGTATGTTCCAGTTCATAGGCGATGTCGAAATGATCCTCGATCACGCCTTTGCCGCGGCCTGTGACGAAGATCATCTGCTCGATACCCGCTTCCAGCGCCTCATCGACTGCATATTGGATCAACGGGCGATCGACCACAGGCAACATTTCCTTTGGTACAACCTTGGTCGCGGGCAGGAAGCGGGTGCCAAGGCCTGCGACGGGAAACACGGCTTTTCGAATCTTCTTTTGGGTCATCGATCATCCTTATTGCTGTTGTCGCGCACGGAATAGGGCGCAGCCATTGCGGTTCAGTTTCGCAAGGTCAAGCATGGTGCGGTTGTTATTTTGATCGAAGCGCAACATTGTCCGAAATAGCGCCAGTGCCCATTACAATGCGAGCAGACGTTCCCGGCAATCGTCAAGGCGTGAGACTTCCTTGTTCAGTTCTTCCAGACTGATGCAGATGACATTGTTCCTGGTATCCCGGCACCGGAAGGGGCGATCGCCCGTTTCGTGGGGGTCGGCGGGGGATTGAAAGCCCTGGATCACCAGCATGCGGAACATGTCGATTTTCTGGATCACGCATTCAATCTGCGTAATTTCCGCAAGCTGTCGATTGTCCCGCCGGTTGCGCAACGAAATAATGGCGCGCAGTTCCGCCAGCATCTTGCCGATTGTCGGCTTGGTCCGCGCACCCGCAATACGAATGTCTCCTGCGGCTTTCCGCAACTGGCCGATTTTTCCTTCCAGTTGGGACTCAAGCTTGCCCCAGCTATAAATCAGCCGGCCAATTGCGTTGAACAGCGCATCGTCAGGGTCGGCCTTGTTCTGGACGGGGTCGTGGTGTAGCGTGACATCGGTCATGGTGTTTCCGTTGGGTTCGCAGTTGCGCCCGGACATGGAAAAATCATTATACTGCAGCATGATGTCGCGATCTCCCGAATGGCCCGGTTCTGATTATTGATCGCTGGAATCCTAGGTGTGACCGCATGATACTGCACGCCCGCTGCTCGCATGGATCGCACGAACTGCCGGATATTGTGTAAAAAACGCGACGATTGGTGGGGTGAAGAGACGCATTATGGCCAGTTCGCGCCGAATCAGAAGTCTATGGCGATGCCCTTGCGCTCCCAATCGCCATAACGAACCGGATTGGACGGATCATTTTTGTCTGCCAATATGATCTTATCAACCGGGTCTGGTTCGGGCACTGGCGGGCTTTTTGACAGATGCGCCGGGGGTTTTACATGATCGGGGCGCTTGCCCATTTTCTATCCTTTTCACCTTGAACAGGCCGATATGTCATCCAACATTCATGGCCGAACTCTATATTGCCCGTTGATAGGAAGATTTGGCAAGTGAACGGCTTAAAAACTTTGATGCTGCTTTCGGCGCTGACGGCGTTGTTCATGGCTCTGGGCTATACATTTGGTGGGCCGGGTGGCGCGGGGCTTGCACTGTTGGTTGCGGCGGGGATGAACCTTTTCACTTTCTGGAACGCTGACAAGATCGTCCTGCGCATGCATCATGCGCGAGAGGTGGATGGTCACACCGCGCCTGAATTTTACGGACTGGTGCAACATCTGGCCGGTCGTGCGGGCCTGCCCATGCCGAAAGTCTATATGATCGACAGTCCGCATCCCAATGCCTTTGCGACTGGGCGCAACCCGGAAAATGCGGCGGTTGCGGCAACGACGGGTCTGCTATCCATGCTGAACCGGGATGAAATCGCAGGTGTGATGGCGCATGAACTGGGTCATGTGCGCAATCGAGACACGCTGATCATGACCATGGTGGCAACCATCGCGGGTGCGATTTCGATGCTTGCCAATTTTGGCCTGTTCTTTCGCAATGGCGATAACAGGGGGCCTGGTCTCGCAGGCATTCTGGCGGTGCTGGTTGCGCCCTTTGCGGCGATGATCGTGCAAATGGCGATCAGCCGAACGCGCGAATATGGCGCGGATCGGGCAGGTGGGGAAATTAGCGGCAATCCACGTGCGTTGGCCTCTGCGCTACGAAAAATCGCGAGCGGTGCGGAGCAAATCCCTAATCCTGTTGCAGAGCGCAATCCGGCTGCTGCGCAGCTTTACATCGTTCCTGCTCATGTCAGCAAACTCTTTTCCACCCACCCGGCGACAGAAAGTCGCATTGCGGCGCTGGAGCAGATGGCGGCGGTCATGGGCGCGCTACCTGAGGCCGCGATGTCTTCCACAATGCCGGAAAATGGCGGAAGTTCGGCACTGTTTTCCCATGGTATGCCAGCGCCACGGCGATCCAGCGCGCTTGATCCTCATAAAAAGCAATAGTTTTTCGTAACGGTTCCGTTACTAAACGGTCATAAGCGCGTCTTGAACAAAATGTAAAATCGCTTAGGGCCTCGTTCATGTCACTTTATCCCGCTCATCCGGCAGGCCTTCCCGCCCGTCGTGCTGCCTTGAAGCTGCTCGATGCCATCCTGCGCCGTGGCGAGCCTTTGGAACTGGCGCTCCATGGAGCAACACAGGGTCTTGCTGATCGAGCGGACAAGGCCTTCACCCATGCCATTGTCGCCGAAGTGTTGCGCCATATGCCCGATCTCGATGCGCTGATCGATGGGGCCACACGCAGAGTTCTGCCACCAGATGCAAAGGCGCGTGCTGTTTTGCGGCTTGCCCTTGCACAAGTGTTGGTCCTGAAAACGCCGCCCCATGCGGCGATTTCAACCGCGCTGCCGCTGGTGGATGGGGGGCCGCGCAAATTGGTCCATGGTGTGTTCGGCACCTTGATGCGCGCCGGTGCCAGTCTTCCAGACATTCCATCGCTATTGCCCGAAGTGGCTGTGCGCTGGCAGGAGCAATGGGGTGCGGACATGGTGCGGGCGGCACAAGAGGCGCTGGTGGCCTCACCTGCTATCGACCTTACCCTGAAGGATAGCATGGAAACCGACCTGTGGTGCGAGAGGCTGGGTGGCACCAGCCTGTTGCCGGGCCATGTCCGATTGGCCGAATCGGGCGACGTCGCATCGCTTCCCGGCTTTGCTGATGGAGCATGGTGGGTGCAGGACTTGGCGGCTTGCTTGCCCGCGCGCTTGTTTGGGCAGGGCGAGGGTCGTCATGTGCTTGACCTGTGCGCCGCGCCAGGCGGCAAGACGATGCAGCTTGCCGCCAATGGATGGCGCGTGACATCGGTGGACCAGTCGCAAAAGCGGCTGGTGCGGCTTGACGAGAATCTGGCGAGGACAGGCCTGTCTGCCACAACGGTGCAGGCTGATCTGCGCCAGTGGCAACCCGAAGCGCCGGTCGATGCCATTCTGCTCGATGCGCCCTGCACCGCGACCGGCATTTTCCGCCGTCACCCGGACGTGCTTCATCGCATTGGCGAACGCCAGATTGCGGAATTGGGGGAATTGCAGGCATCGCTGCTTGACCGTGTGGCGGACTGGCTGAAGCCCGGGGGCGTTCTGGTCTTTGCCACCTGTTCGCTGGAAAAGGCCGAAGGAGAGCGGCAGATCGAACGTCTTCTTGCCGCCTCAGGTGCGTTTGCGCTCGACCCGGTCGAGTCGGACATGCTGCCTGCGGGTATTGCACCAGCGGCTGAAGGCTGGGTCCGCACCCTGCCATCCATGCTGGCGGACCAAGGGCGTCTCGACGGGTTTTTCATCGCGCGCCTGAGAAAAAACTGAATGACCGCAAAAAGGATGCGGATCGTCAACTTTGCTGTCACAAGAGTTGCGAAGCCGACGCCCTGCAGGTAATGCGCAATTCCATGCATAGCCCTATAAAGATCGCACCATCCATCCTGTCCGCCGACTTTGCACGACTGGGGGAGGAGGTGCGCGCCATTGATGCGGCCGGGTGCGACTGGATCCATGTCGATGTGATGGACGGGCATTTTGTACCCAACATCACGATCGGTCCGGCCGTGGTGAAGGCGTTGCGCCCGCACACAGCCAAGATTTTCGACGTTCATCTGATGATTTCGCCGGTGGACCAATTTCTTGACGCTTTTGCAGCGGCGGGGGCCGACATTATCACCGTCCATCCAGAGGCGGGACCGCATACCCACCGTACGGTCCAGCATATCAAGTCGCTGGGCAAGCTGGCGGGCGTGTCGCTGAACCCGGCGACCCCGGCCAAAATGCTCGATTATCTGATCGAGGACATCGACCTTGTCCTCATCATGAGCGTCAATCCGGGTTTTGGCGGTCAGAGCTTCATCGAAAGCCAGCTTCGCAAGATCGAGGCGGTGCGCAAGATGATCGACAAGACCGGCAA
>JAENVZ010000102.1 GCA_016650315.1 Alphaproteobacteria bacterium
GCGCGGTCAGCGGTTCGCCCAGCGCGATCCCCGCCCTGTCGATCAGGGCCTCAGCCTCCCCCGCCTTCGCAAGATCGGCCTCGCACAGGACGGCGCGGCCACCGGCGGCCACGATTTCCGTCTGCAACGCCTTCGCCTCATCGCCGGACGTGCGGTAATGAATGACAACGCCATAGCCATGCGCCGCAACGTCGCGGGCTATCGCCGCGCCGATTCGCCGCGCTGCGCCTGTCACCAGCACATTGCCGAGCGGCGCGCTCACCCTAGCCGACACCCATCAGTGCCAGCACTTCCTCACGGCTCTTCTCATCCTCGCGGAAAACACCCATCATTCGGCTGGTTTTCATGGTAACGCCGGGCGTCCGTACGCCACGCGCGGTCATGCAAGCATGGGTCGCCTCAATCACAACAGCAACGCCATGCGGGTTCAGATAATTCCAGATGCAGTCGGCCACCTCCGCCGTCAGCCGTTCCTGCACCTGCAACCGTCGGGCATAGGCGTTCAGCACGCGGGCAAGCTTGGATATGCCAACAACATGATCGCGCGGCAGATAGGCGATATGCGCGACACCGATGATCGGCGCCATATGGTGTTCGCAATGCGACTGGAACGGGATGTCCTTCAGCAGCACGATCTCGTCATAACCGCCCACTTCTTCGAATACGCGGCTCAAATGATAGGCGGGGTCCTCGCCATAGCCGTGGCAATATTCCTTCCAGGCACGCGCGACGCGCTTGGGCGTGTCTAGCAAGCCTTCGCGTGACGGATCGTCGCCTGCCCATCGGATCAACGTGCGGATCGCCTCCTGCACCTCTTCTGGAACCGGAATTTTCGTGGCCGATTCAATGATGTCGCCATCACCATCACTATCTGAATGTGCCAATGTTCCTCCCCATGCCAATATTCTCCCACATGACGGTAGTGCGGCCAATCATTTCCGGGGATCATATGGGGGCGAACCACGCAAAAGGCCAGTGGGTGCGGGGCAAAATCGACCACATGAGGCATGGATTCGACCCTGTCCCCTCGCATCATCAGCCGATCGCGCATATATTCGGGATGATAGAGGGGCGAGAACGTGCATGAACGGCGCTGATATTAATGTGATACGGGTGCTGGCGATTGCGCTGACCGCTGGGTTGTTGATTGGCATGGAACGCGGTTGGCAATATCGCGAAAGCCCGCCCGGATCACGGGTCAGCGGCTTTCGCACCTTTGGACTGATCGGCCTGTCAGGGGGTGTTGCGGGGCTGTTACCGATGCCGCTGATGGTCATACTGGCCGGCGGCGTCGCGGCGACACTGGTTGCCGGATACCTGCGATCAACCGAGCATGACAAGAATGTGAGTGTGACCAACACCATTGTCGGGCTGCTGACCTTTGGTCTGGGCATTGCGGCAACGCTGGGGTTTGGGATTCAGGTGTTGGCGGCGGCTGCCGTAACCACGTTGTTGCTGTCGATGCGGCATCAACTCCACGGCTGGCTGAAAGGTATGAGCGCCGCCGAAATCGAGGCTATTGCCCGGTTTGCGCTAATCGCGCTCGTCATCCTGCCGCTCTTGCCCGATAGTGCGATGGGTCCCTATGACGCGCTCAATCCCCGCAAGATCTGGCTGGTGGTCGTGCTGGTATCGGGGCTGTCCTTCACCGGATATGTGTTGTCGCGGCGGATCGGGCCGGAACGCGGTTTCCTCATTACCGCGGCGTGCGGCGCCATTGTGTCCTCCACCGCCGTCACCATAGCCTTTGCCCGCAAACTCAAGGCAGATGTGCCGGGTGAAGGCGCGCTGATCGCGGGTATAGCCATCGCTTCCCTCATCATGTTCATACGTGTGATGCTGTTGACGGCGGTGCTCATGCCCTCTGTCCTTCCTTCGCTGGCACTGGCGATGGTTCCTGCAACGATCACCGCCATCGTATTTGTGGCGCTGGCGCTTCGCCGTACCGATGACGGTCATCACGGCGGCGACATGAAGCTGGGTAATCCGCTCGATTTCATTCCGGCCCTGATCCTTGGCGCCATGGTCGCGGGCCTGACCGTCGCCGTAAGATGGGCAGAGACGCAATTTGGCGATACCGGCATCGCCATCCTCCTGTCGATCATGGGCCTTGCCGATGTCGACGCTGCGGTTCTGTCGATGTCCGGGTTGCCGGCTGGAACACTTTCACCGCGCGATGCGGGGCTTATTCTTGCAGGCCCGGTGCTCGTGAACACCGCTTGCAAGGGCGTGCTGACACTCATCATCGCGCCGGGACGAAAGGGCTGGCGCGCCGCCCTCCCCCTGTTTGCCAGCGTTGCGGCGTCCGGGGCGGGGCTGGCGTTCCTGGCCGGATAATCAATTTTCAGCGCCTCTAATCCGCCGCAAATTCAAACGGCGTCAACCCACGCTCCCGCTCATTAAAGCTGAGTGTCCGACCCTTGGGCGGGGCCGACCGCTGCGCACAGCCAGTACGTGTGCAGGCCGCGCAACCAAGCCCGACAGGCGTCGCCGCTCCACCCTCAAGATCCAGTCCGCGCGCATAACCAATCGGCGCGGCCAGTCCCGCATTAACGCCCAGCGCAATGGCGAACATCGCCTTTCCGCCTGCGCCAAATCCCTGCCCCTGCACCGTGCGCGACAGGGTGAACCAGCGTTCGCCACCCTCCAGCTCCACCAGTTGCTGTTGTATTTCACCGGGCTGATCGAACGCGGCATGCACCGACCAGAGCGGGCAACGC
>JAENVZ010000103.1 GCA_016650315.1 Alphaproteobacteria bacterium
TGTCCGTGCGGTCGATCAACCCCTGCTCTCTCCCCTTGAGGGGAGAGATACGAAGGCTTGGGAGCGAAGCGACCTAGCCGCAATTGAGACGGGCCCTCGGCGCTTGCGACAATCCCCTCTCCCAACCCTCTCCCCTGAAGGGGAGAGGGCTTTTCGGCTGCATCAGGCCAACCCAGCGTGCCGAAGGGCCAGAGGGCGGAGGAGAACCATGTGTCGAGGACGTCAAGATCACGACTGAGAACAACTCTGTTTTTCACGCTTGTAAAGGTAAGCACATCACTAAAGTCAATTTGGCACTCGTTGCCATAATAAGCGAGCGCCTGTTTCCTGACGTCATCCTCATTTACACCCACGAACGTTTGCTGATCTCGATGTCGGATTTCGACGACACTCATGTCGCCCTGGTTTAAGGTAGCCTCGATACCTCCTACCGATTTGGATGGCCCGTACCACGCCGGTATCTGATGCCCCCACCACAATTGCCGCGAGACACACCAGGGCTGGATATTCTCCATCCAGTTATAATAGGTCTTTTCCCAGGTCTTCGGCACGACCTCAATCTTGCCGGACTTCACCGCCTCGATCGCCGGTTTCGCCAGCGTTTCGGCGTCCACATACCATTGGTCGGTCAGCCATGGCTCGATGACCACGCCCGAACGGTCGCCATAGGGGGTCTGGATTGTGCGGTCCTCGATCTGTTCGAGCAGGCCCGCGTCCTCGATCATGTCGACGACGATCTTGCGCGCCTCGAACCGGTCGAGGCGCAAAAATTCCTGCGGTATCAGGCCATCGCTGACCTGAACCACCTTCGCATCGGCATCCAGCATGTTGAGCATGTCGGCAGGCTTGAACCCCGCGCGCTTGCCCACTTCGAAATCGTTGAAGTCATGCCCCGGCGTGATCTTCACCGCGCCACTCCCAAGCTCGGGATCGGCATGTTCGTCCGCCACAATCGGCACCAGCCGCCCGGTAATGGGTAGGCGGACATTCTTCCCGATCAGCGCCTTGTACCGATCATCCGTCGGGTTCACCGCGACCGCCATGTCGGCCAGCATCGTCTCGGGCCGCGTGGTGGCAACCGAGATATGGCCCGATCCATCCTCCAACGGATAACGGAAATGCCAGAACTTGCCCTGCACTTCCTTGGTCTCGACCTCCAGATCGGAAATCGCGGTTTTCAGGCCGGGGTCCCAGTTGACCAGCCGCTTGTCGCGGTACAATAGGCCGCGATTATACAGCTCGACGAACACCTTGATGACGGCCTTTGAAAAGCCCTCATCCATGGTGAAGCGTTCATTGGCCCAGTCCATCGACGCGCCCAGCCGGCGGAGCTGGCGGGTGATCTCGCCGCCGCTTTCTTCCTTCCACGCCCAGACCTTGGCAATGAATTCCTCGCGGGTGAAATCGGTGCGCTTTTGCCCCTTGGTATTCATCTGCCGCTCGACCACCATTTGCGTCGCGATCCCCGCATGGTCGGTGCCAACGACCCACAGCGCATCCTTGCCGCGCAGCCGCTCGTAACGGATGACGATGTCCTGCAACGTATTGTCGAGCGCATGGCCGATGTGCAGCGATCCCGTCACATTGGGCGGCGGGTTGACGATGGTGAAGGGCACAGCATCGGGCCGTTCGGGGCGGAATAATCCGTTCTCTTCCCAATGCGCGTACCAGCGCGCCTCTATGGCGGCGGGATCAAAGGTCTTTGGCAGTTCGTTACTCATGACATCGCGCTTTAGCGACTGCGCGTGCGAGGTCAAATAGGGACAATGATTCCGCTCACGAAAGGATCGTTATTTCTGCTATATGCTGGTCACTAATACCGATGGAAGGGTATTGCCCATGCAGATCATTCTCATCCCCGGCCTGATGAACGATGGCTGGATCTGGCGGCATCAGATCGGCGCGTTAAGCCGGATCGCGCCCGTCACCATCGCCCGCACGGACGGATGCGGCACGTTGGAGGAAATGGCGGAACGGATTGTGACCGGCACGGTCGGATCGCTCGCCATCATCGGTCATTCCATGGGCGGTCGCGTGGCGCTGGAAGTGGCGGCGATGGCGCCCTATCGCCTCTCCAGCCTCATCATGCTCGACAGCGGCGCCCATGGCCCGACCGAAGGCGAACGCACAGGCCGGATGCAATTGGTTGAAACAGCGCAAAAAGAGGGCATGGCGGCGGTGGCGCGCGACTGGCTGCCCCCCATGCTGGCCATGGCCAATCGGCAAAATACGGGGCTGGTTCACGGCATCACCGAAATGCTGGAGCGATGTTCATCCGAAAATTTTGCCCTTCAGCAACAAGCCTTGCTCACTCGTCCCGACCGCAGCGCCTTGCCCGCGCAGATCAGTTGCCCGTTGCTCGCGATTACAGGAGACGAGGATCAATGGGCTACGGTCGCCCAGCATGAAGCCATCGCCAGCGCGGCGCCCGATGGGCGGCTGGAAGTTGTGTACGGCGCAGGTCACATGCTGCCTGTCGAAGCGCCCGAAAGCGTTACGCGGATATTGGAGGACTTCCTGACGCGGTAACGACCGGATAGGCCGTCAGAATGGCCGATCGCTCAGGCGCGCGATTTCCTTTGCCACGATCTTTTCAACGAGATCGGGCAGGTTGGCGTCCAGCCATTCCTTCAGCATCGGGCGCAGCATGTCGCGCACCAGCCCTTCCAACGTATTCGACGGCGCATCGTCCGGTCGAATGAGAAGCGCCGACAATGCGGCAAGCGAATGGCGGCTGGCAGCCGCCGTTTCGTTGGACAAGATGGTTTCCACAGACATGTCACTCACCATTTCCGGCTGACCATGTAGAGGTTCAGCCTGCTGGCCCTCGACTTCGGGCGCGACCTCATCGGTCAATTCCAGAATTTCATCCGCATCACCATCGGCATCGGGCGACTCGACCGCACGCAATGCCTCATCGGCGGAGTCATCGGGTTGAACCGGCAATTTCGCCTTCGATTTACCGCGCAAAGGGCTGCGAGGCGCGGATTTCGGCGTTTCGCTTTCTTCCGCGATAATGCGCTTAATAGAAGAGAGTATCTCCTCCATCGAGGGTTCCTTCGTCATGTCCCCCATATTTCCGCCTCAATCCGTGTTCAACGGTCCTACTGTGGAGTTTTGCGCAGGCGTGTCAACGGTACTCGTCGATTGCGGCATTGGCGCCGGGTCTTCGCCCCAGTCCCAAATGCGGCCTTTTACACGTTCATAGTTCGCCGCCGGATCATATAATGCGCCGCCATCCAGACCTAGATCCTGCGCCTCTGCCTGCCCCATGGCCGCCAGCAGAGAGAAACCTGCCACATAAGCGTCCCGCCGAGCCGATACGAGCGTTACCTGAGTGTTGAGATATTCCTGCTCAGCATTTAAAATGTCAAGGATTGTGCGCGTGCCAACGGTATTTTCGGCCCGTACACCCTCCAAGGACAATTTGCTGGCCTCAACCGCGACCTGACTGGATTCGATGACGGCATTGGCCGCCTGATAACTGGCATAGGCCGAGCGCGTTTGGGCGACCACGCTGCGTTCCACCTCAAGCGTCTGTTCGATCGATTGACTCTCACGCGCCTGCGCCTGCCGGGTCAACGCTGCCGGATACCCACCCTGAAACAAGGGGAAGGTCGCCGTAACGCCAGCGCTCGCCGTGGTGACATTTTGCGCGAATGTACCGCCCAACGTACCCAGATAATCGACATACCCGCCATCCGCTGTTGCCGATACGGTAGGCATCCGTGCCGCGCGCGCCACCTTCACTTCATAGGCGGTCGCTTCCCGCGCTTTTTTCGCCGCGGCAATATCGGGATTGTTGCTGATGGCAATATCAACGGCCGCATCGGGTGATGCCGGTAAATTAGGCAGTGGCGGTGGTGGCTGCAAATCGTCCGGTGTGCCCCCGACAAGCTGAACATAGGTTTCCCGGCTGGAAATCAGTCGTGCTTCCGCCGCTCGCAGATCGCTGCGCGCAACGGCAAGGCGCGATTCGGACTGCGCGATGTCGGTGCGGGTCAGGTCACCCACCTCAAAGCGATCCTTCGTCGCCTCCAGATTAACGTCCAGCGCCCGGACATTCGACTGGTTCAGTCCAACAATGGCGCCATCGCGGATCACATCCATATAGGCGGCAACAGTCGCGCTGAAAATGCTGGCTTCGGTGCCGCGCAAGTCGGCCTGCCCCGCCTCTACCCGTGCCTTGGCGGCCTTCACACTGTTGGCGACGGCCCCGCCCCTGTAGATTGGCACGGAAAGAGTGACTCCGCCTTGCACATAGCGGGTCGGCGAAGTGAAGCTGTTGCTCGATTTCTTCACATTTTCTGTATAGCCGCCATTCAAACCCAGATCAGGCAATCCCCGGCTTTTCTCGATTGGGACATTTTCGTCATTGGCCCGTTGCCCCGCGCGTGCGCCAGTCAATGTGGGATTGGTGCGATATACTTTTGCCAGCGCCTCACGTAGCGTTTCTGCCGATCCATACGCAGGCAGCAAAAGTGCGAGAACGATAGCTGACCCCACCATGGAAATGCGGCGACTGATCATGATATGCCTCAAAATATGAAGCCTCCAGGCTTTGAAAAGCCCGGCAGGATAACCGATTCACAATCGGCGAAGCTGGTTATCCCGAATGCCTCGCCACTTTTGCGACCCAACGATAGACGTGTGACGCCCTTGTCGACAATGGCGGCGGCAAGACGGCCACCTTCGGCAAGTTGCTTGATAATGACAGGTGAAATTTCTTCGACCGCGCCATCAATAAGGATCAACGAATAGGGTGCATATTTGCGCGCGCCCTGATGAAGAGCGCCGGGAACAAGCCTGACATTCCCGTAACCCGCCAGCACCGCTTTCGCCCGTGGCAACAGGGCTTCATCTTCTTCCACCGCAACGACCGAGGCTGCAAGCTGCGACAGCAGTGCCGCGCTATACCCCGTCGCCGCGCCAATCACGAGGGCAGTGTCATCGGGTGCGACCTCCGCCGCCGTCAAAAGCCGCCCCGTACTGAGCGGCGGATTAAGCCAGCGCCCTTCCGATAGCTTCACCGGCCGGTCAATATAGGCCAGAGCCTGCTGCTCAACGGGCAGAAAGGCCTCTCGCGGGACGCTCGCCATTGCGGTAACGACGCGCGGATCATTAACGTCACTGGTGCGAAGCTGGCTTTCCACCATGGCGTTACGCATTGATTTGAAATTCTGCTCGGTCACGATCACTCTCGCTTCGCATAGCTGTATTGTAAGTTCAATACACTAGATGGTCCAAAAGCTGTCTAATCCGATTGACGTGCAAGGCCAAGCGGCTTTGCGCAGTTTTTTGCACCGGCACGGGCCTAATCAGATTGCGCTGCACGGTTTTCTGGAGTAGCAGCCCCATTCCCGCAGAAATGCTGGGCGAGGCCCGATGGCGGAGTGGTTACGCAGAGGACTGCAAATCCTTGCACGCCGGTTCGATTCCGGCTCGGGCCTCCACACAGTCCTGACTAACTCAGCCACTCCCGACATTCGGTCAGAAACCGGGCAGTTCCGCGTTATTTCTGCGAGGATAGCCGCCACAGGGCGGCTTGGCCGTTTTGTCGGGTTTTGTTGCTGATCGTGGCCCCGACCTTGTTCAATGCCTGCCGCCTTCACCCAAAGACAAAAGGGGACTGTGGCTTCACCGTTATCGTGAATAATCTTGCGTCATTCCGGATCTTAACGCCTGGATCGCGCCCGCAATAAGTTAAAAACAAAGCAGAAATTGTTGCGCCGCACAATTCTCCTGGTTGTGTCGCTTGGCCTGATAATTTTCTGGATAGAGGCGTATGTTCGTGAGTCGTTCGGCCTCTTCTTTTTTCATGTCATGCGACCGGCCTTGAACACGGTCGACGGACGCTCGCAAAGCTGGCTGATCAAGCCGCTCCGTAAGTGACGGTATTGGGATTAGCCAGCAAATGCTGCTGGGTGAAGGCTTGCCAGCGCATCATGTGCTGTCTGAATATCACGGCCTTTGTGGGAGGGTTGCAGGCCTATGCCGACAGCGATTGAGTGCGGACTGGCTAAAAATCAGAGGAACAGCAGATATTTGTTGCGCCGCAATATTAAATAGAGTTTCTTGCCATTCATGATTAAGGCCGCGCTCCACCATCGCACCGCCTACCGGTATGACCGTCCGATCAAGCTTGGTCCGCAAGTCATTCGATTGCGCCCTGCCCCGCACAGCCTAACAAAGGTTCCCAATTACACGTTAAAAATACAGCCGGCGCTGCATTTCCTGAATTGGCAACAGGACCCCCATGGAAATTGGTTGGCGCGCCTCGTGTTTCCAGAACCGACGAGCGAATTCGTCATCGAGGTGGACCTTCTTGCCGAACTGGTGATCGTCAATCCGTTCGATTTCTTCGTCGAACCTTATGCCGAAGAAATGCCCTTCACCTATGACGAGCAGATCAAGACAGATCTTGCCGCCTATCATGAGATAGAGCCGCAGGGGCCGATCTTCGCCGCTCTGGTTGAGGAATATCGCGGCTGGACCGGGCGGACGATTGATTTCCTGGTGGAAATCAATGCCGCGCTTGAACGGCGTGTCGGCTATGTGATCCGCATGGAACCAGGCGTTCAGGCGCCGGAAGAAACGCTGGGCCTAGGCACAGGGTCATGCCGGGACAGTGCATGGCTGCTGGTTCAACTGCTTCGCAGCCTTGGTCTCGCGGCCCGCTTTGTGTCTGGCTACCTCATCCAGATGAAAGCTGACGTCGAACCAGTCGACGGGCCAAAAGGGCCGCAGGAGGATTTTACCGATCTGCATGCCTGGGCGGAGGTCTATCTGCCCGGTGCGGGCTGGGTCGGCATGGACGCAACGTCGGGCCTGCTGGCAGGCGAGGGTCATATCCCGCTGGCCGCAACACCGCATTACCGGTCAGCCGCGCCAATTTCCGGTATGGCTGAACCCGCGGAAGTCGATTTTCATTTTGAAATGAGCGTGTCACGGATTGCCGAAGCGGTACGCATTACCAAGCCGTTCACGGAGGCACGCTGGCAATCGCTCGACCGGCTGGGGGAACAGGTTGATGCTGATCTGGTCGCGCAGGACGTCCGGCTGACGACCGGCGGCGAACCGACCTTCGTCGCTGTGGACGATGCCAAAGCGCCCGAATGGAACGCCGACGCGGTTGGACCCACCAAAGCGCATTATGCCGATAGGCTAGTCCGTAAATTACGTGAGCAGTTCGCACCGGGCGCGTTGCTGCATCATGGCCAGGGCAAATGGTATCCGGGCGAAAGCCTGCCGCGATGGGCCTATGCCATTTACTGGCGCACCGATGGCGTGCCGTTATGGCGGAATGCGGCGTTGATCGCAGGCGAGAAGGCGAAGGAAAATCCGCGCATAGGACCGAAAGATGCTGGCGAATTTCTAAGTGCTGTGGCTGAAGGTCTGGGCGTTGGTCCGCAATTTGTGCAGCCGGCCTTCGAGGATGCGCTTACATGGTCGGTAAAGGAGGCGGAGCTTCCTGAAAATACAGATCCGACCGATCCCAAGATCGACGACCCGGAGGAACGATCGCGCATGGTGCGGACGTTCGAGCGCGGCCTGTCGAAGCCCGTTGGTTATGTCCTCCCCATCCAGCGCTGGCAATCGCGCGCCGCGCGCGGGTGGCAAAGCGAGCATTGGCGAGTCCGGCGTGGCGGCCTGTTCGCGGTTCCCGGTGATTCCGCGCTTGGCTATCGTTTGCCGCTGGGATCGCTGCCTTTTGTGCCGAAATCGGACTTTCCCTATATCCACCCACGCGACACCAGCGAGCCGCGCGAACCCCTGGCCGATTATCGCGAGCAGCGGGTGGAACGGGTTACCGAACCCGATACAGCCGCGCAGAAACGGGTTGAGCAGCGGATTATCGAGGGCGCCGTTCGGACCGCCATAACGGTTGAGGCTCGGGGCGATCATTTGGCGATCTTCATTCCGCCGGTCGAGGCGCTGGAAGACTATCTGGAACTAATCGCGCAAGCCGAAGCGGTGGCCGAGAGAATGGGCGTGCCGGTTCGTATCGAGGGCTATCCCCCGCCGCCTGATCCTCGGCTTAATGTGCTGAAAGTGACGCCTGATCCCGGCGTGATCGAAGTCAATGTCCAGCCCGCAAAAAGCTGGCGCGAAACCGTCGATATTAGCGAGCGGCTTTATGCGATTGCACGGGAGTGCGGACTGACCGCCGACAAGTTCATGGTCGATGGCCGATCCATCGGCACAGGCGGCGGAAATCATCTGGTGCTTGGCGGTCCAACATTAAACGATTCCCCGTTCATTCGCCGCCCGGACCTTCTGAAAAGCTTCGTGCTTTATTGGCAGAGACATCCGTCGCTGAGCTATCTGTTTTCCGGCCTGTTCATTGGTCCCACTAGTCAGGCGCCCCGCATCGACGAGGCACGGCATGATGGCCTATATGAACTGGAAATCGCGTTGGCGCAGGTACCCGCGCCCGGCGAAGGGAAAACACCACCACCGTGGCTGGTCGACCGGCTGTTCCGCAATTTGTTGGTTGATGTGACCGGCAATACCCATCGCACCGAAATCTGCATCGACAAACTTTTCTCTCCAGACGGTCCGACCGGGCGTCTTGGCCTTGTCGAATTTCGCGGATTTGAAATGCCGCCGGACGCGCAAATGTCACTTGCGCAGCAACTGATCCTTCGCGCTATGACGGCCTGGTTCTGGCGTGAACCGCAGAGAGGCGAGCTGGTCCGCTGGGGCACGGCGCTGCATGACCGCTTCATGCTGCCGCATTTCGTCTGGGCGGACTTTCTCGACGTGCTCTCCGACCTGCGCGGCGCAGGATATGATTTCGACCCCAATTGGTTCGAAGCACAGCGGCAGTTCCGCTTCCCGGTGCATGGGTCAATCAATGCCGGGGGTGTGGAGATGGAGGTGTCCCACGCGCTTGAGCCATGGCATGTGCTGGGCGAAACGGGGGCGATCGGCGGCACCGTTCGTTATGTCGATAGCTCGACTGAACGAGTCCAGGTCAAGGTGCGCGGCCTGATCCCAGGGCGCCATGTAATCGCCTGTAACGGCCGGCGAGTGCCAATGACGCCGACGGGTGCAACGGGGGAGGCCGTTGCCGGTATCCGGTACAAGGCATGGATGCCGACCAACTGCATGCATCCGGTTTTACCAGCGGACGCGCCGCTGACCATAGAGGTGCTGGACGCCTGGAATGCTCGCTCGCTGGGCGGGTGCGTTTATCATGTCGCACATCCGGGCGGACGTGCTTATGATGATGTGCCGGTCAATGCCTATGAGGCGGAGGCGAGGCGCAAGGCACGGTTTCAGGACCATGGTCATACTCCTGGCTCGATTGAGATGCCGAGTGAGGAACGACCGATGGAATTTCCCATGACCCTGGACCTTAGACGAAAGTTATAATGATTGAATGGATGAAGGCTTTTTGGCCATGGAACGGTCCGCATCCTCTGCATGGGTTGATGACTGGCTGAATCCTTACTGGGCATCGACACCCCATGGCGACGTGTTGCTGGGCGCGACCCCGGATATGGCAAACTGTTGGCGCGCGATGCTGGAATGGATCGCATCGCTTTGCCAGGGTGATTTGCCAGCATTGAAGGAACGCGTCACGCGGCAGACTCGCGACCTGGGCATGGCGTTTCGCCTGCTGGGTGACGAGGATGAGCGACCGTGGCCACTCAGTCCCATTCCCTTGCTGATTGATGAGGCCGAATGGAATGCGATCGATTCCGCCATCGGACAGCGCGCCGATCTCCTCGAATATATCATTACCGACATATACGGGCCGCAGTCGCTTGTGACGTCTGGCGTGCTGCCGGCACCCGTTATTACCGGCAGCCCTCATTTCTGGCGGCAAATGATCGGGGTGAAACCGGCAAGGAACCGGCACCTCCATTTCTATGCCGCGACACTGGGCCGCGGACCGGACGGCGAATGGCGCGTGCTGGCGGACCATTGCCGGACCCCGGCCGGTGCGGGTTACGCGCTTGAAAACCGGCTGGCCATGGCGCGCTCGACGGGGGCATTGCTCGGCAACCTCAACGTGAAACGGCTGGCCTCCTTTTTCTCCGATTTCCGCGCAGGGTTGGCGGCCTGTTGCGAAAGGGTCGAACCGCGCATCGGCTTGCTGACACCTGGGCGATTCAATCAAAGCTATGCCGAACAGGCCCATCTTGCCCGCTATCTGGGCTTTCTTCTGGTCGAGGGGGAGGATTTGTCCGTCAGGGACGATCAGCTATTTGTGCGGACGATCGAAGGGCTGAAGCATATTGACGCAGTGTGGAGACGGATCGATTCGACCCTGCTCGATCCGCTGGCGTTCGATTCACGTTCGACCATTGGGGTTCCGGGTTTTCTTGACGCCGTTACCGCTGGCAATGTCGTCGTTGCCAATGCCCTTGGCGCGGGTGTGGTTGAATCTTCCGCCTTCACGGCATTTCTGCCGGCCCTTGCACGCGAAATACTGGATACGGACCTTGCCATTCCAAACATCGCCAGTTGGTGGTGTGGTCAGCAGGCCGAATGTAACAGGGTGCTTGGATCGCTTGATAACATGGTTATCGCACCGGCTTTCGGGCAGCCCGTTCAGGGGCTTGAGGATGGCCAGCCCCGGCTCGGCGCATCTTTGGACGCTGCGGAGCGTGTGGCGCTGGTCGAGGCGATCAAAAGGCGACCGCAGGACTATATCGGGCAGGAAGTTGTCCGCCTTTCCACTATGCCGGCACTGATGAACGGAGGCCTTGGCGCCCGCCCGTTCACACTCCGGGTTTTTGCGGCACGGAATAAGGATGGTAAGTGGTGCGTCATGCCAGGTGGGTTTGCCCGCCTTGCCAATGAGGGCGACATCCGCGCGGCCGTGATGGGCGAAGGCGCTTATTCGGCCGACGTGTGCATAATCGGCAAGGGCGTTGAACCGCCGGTCTCGCTTTTGCCCGCTGACCTGGAACCTAAAATCCGTAGAATTGCGGGAACCCTGCCGAGCCGCGCTGCGGACGATCTTTACTGGCTGGCGCGTTATATCGAGCGGAGCGAGATGACCCTTCGCATTATCCGCGCGATTTTAGGCGGGTCGATGGAAGTCAATTCGGGCGTTGGTTTTTCGGCCCAAACGATGAACAGGCTTCAGGACTTGCTTTTGGCCAGAGATGCTGTTGCCGATACACACTCACCACCGTCCATCGTTTCATTTTGCCGCAGCGCGCTTAACGACCAGCAAGTCAGTGGAAGCGTGCGGACATTGTTGCGTACAGCGCGGACCATTGGTCTTGGAATGCGCGATCGTCTGTCTCCTGACGTATGGCGCCTGCTTGATAGCGAATGGCCCTCGCTTTATGCAGATAATGTTGGTTCCATGCTTGACCAGACGACGGCACTGACGGACCGCTGCTCTGCATTTGCGGGCCTTGCTTCCGAAAATATGGGGCGTACGGCGGGTTGGCGTTTCCACGATCTTGGCCGAAGGGTGGAGCGGGCAATAAATATTTGCCAGCTTATCCGCCTTTTTGGATCCCCCCCTGTTGGAACGGATGACCTCGTCATTTTGCTCGATCTGTGCGATAGCCAGATCAGCTATCGGTCCCGATATCTTCTGGGATTATCGCTTTTTCCGGTGCGCGATCTTGTCGGGCTTGAA
>JAENVZ010000104.1 GCA_016650315.1 Alphaproteobacteria bacterium
ATCGGCTGCGAACCGTGCACGTCAAAGGTCCTGCCGGGCGAAGACCCGCGCGCGGGCCGCTGGCGCGGATGGGACAAGGTTGAATGCGGCATCCACACGCCGTCAACCCCGTTGGGCGATCCCGAAGATCCTGCCAACCAGCCGGTATTCTGACTCACTCTCACTCAGAGAGAACAGACCCGGCTGACTGGTCAGTCATAGCTGCTGGCAGAATAAGCATCTGGCGCGAGATCGCTGAATTTGGTGATGCTTGCTTCGAATTTCAGGCGGATACGGCCTGTTGAACCATGGCGCTGCTTGCCGACGATCAGTTCGGCGGTGCCGTGCACATCCTGATATTTCTGCACCCATGCTGCATAATCGGCTGCGATCTTTGGGTCCGTGTCGGTATCCTTGGGTTCCTTGGGCTGTAGCGCGGCGACATAATAATCCTCGCGGAACACGAACATCACCATGTCGGCGTCCTGTTCGATCGACCCCGATTCACGCAAATCCGAAAGCTGGGGTCGCTTGTCTTCGCGCTGTTCGACGGCACGGCTCAATTGCGACAGCGCCATCACCGGCAGGTTGAGTTCCTTTGCCAGCGTCTTCAGCCCCCGGCTGATTTCGGAAATTTCCTGCACCCGATTATCACTCCCTCTGGAGGACCCCTGCAAAAGCTGGAGATAATCGATCACGATAAAGCCGATATTATGCCGCCGCTTCAACCGGCGTGCACGGGTGCGCAACGCCGCGATGGTCAGTCCCGGCGTATCGTCTATGAAAAGGGGCAGGTTCTGCAAATCGCGGGCCGCGCGCGAAAGATTGGCGAAATCGGTGCGACTGATCTTGCCCATGCGCAACGCCTCACTGCTGATCCCCGACTGTTCGGCGAGAACACGGGTGGCAAGCTGATCGGCGGACATTTCCAGGCTGAAGAAAGCGACCGGCGCACCCATGTTCTTGGCGTCGTCAATCCCGTCTTCCTTGTCGCGGATATAACGGGCCGCAGCATTATAGGCGATGTTGGTGGCAAGCGACGTCTTGCCCATGCCCGGCCTGCCCGCCACGATCATAAGATCGCTATTGTGCAGCCCGCCGATTTTTTCATTGATGCTGTTAAGCCCCGTGGTGATGCCCGACAAATGCCCGCCGCTGGAAAAGGCACGTTCTGCAATCTGCACCGCCATGGTGCTGGCCTGCAGAAAGCTTTTGACACTGCCCCCCTCTCCTTCGCCCTCGGACACGCGGTAGAGCGCAACTTCGGCGGCCTCGATCTGGCTTAGCGGATCGACATCCTCGCTGGTGTCGAGCGCCTTGTCCACAAGCTCCCGCCCGACGCCCACCAGTTCGCGTAACAGCGCCAGATCATAGATCTGCGTCGCAAAATCGCGCGCACCGATCAATGCTGCGCCATTGCCGGTCAATTGCGCCAGATAGGCGGGACCGCCCAGTTCCTTCAGTGATTCGTCCGCCTCCATCATCGGCCGCAGCGTCACTGGATTGGCCACCATATTGCGGTCGAGCAGCTTCAGTATCGCGTCATAGATACGGCCATGCACCGGTTCGAAAAAATGATCCGATCGAAGCTTCAACTGCACATCTTCGGCGATGCGATTGTCGATCATCAATGCGCCCAGCAGCGCGGCCTCCGCCTCGACATTGCGGGGCAAGCTTTTTTCCGCCGCGTCCTGCGCTGCGATCAGTCGGATATTCTCGGCCATACCCCTTCATCGACCCATATGGCGGAGGAGACAAGGGGCCGGTCCACTTACCCTGTTGAAAAGTCTGTGGATAAACGGTGCATAGGATGTGAGTGTTTGCGCGTCAGACCAGAACGTGCGTCGATGGTCCGCTCGTCAACGGCCGGGTTTCAGGTTGCGGCCTGTCTTTTACCATGGGAATAAACCCTTCATCCTCCGCCGTGCGGAATATACCCCGGCGCGCCAACCATTCCCCAATGTCGCAACGCGACGTTATCGACACAATGAAGGGCGCAAGCAGCAGGCTGACGACCACAGGAAGCAGCCACGCCATCCCGCCCGTGCCCATCAATGCACCTGCAAGGAACGGCAGAGCCGTCGCAATATGCCAGCGATAGTCATTCAGCGCATTGCCAAGCGGAATGCCGTCAACTGCCCGGCGTTGGGGCGACCAGCCGCTTGGCTGTCCATACATGATGCTGGCGACCGCGATGGTCTGCGCCAACATGGTAATCGGCGCGACCAGAACAGAAAGCGGGATTTCAACCGCCATCGTGCGCGCGACCCTGCCCAAACCGCCCAGTTCCCTTTGCCGGTCCTGATCCATCGCCAGCCAGAGTAATGACAGCAACTTCGGTCCGATCAGCAGCGCCACGGTCAGCCCCAGCAACCAAGGCGAATCCGTCGGCCCTGCCGGCGTAGCGGCGAATAACAGCGGTTGCAGCAATGTGACCAGCATCAGCATCATCCACAGCGGCGATGCGATATAGGACGAAGCGCCCATCAGCATCTGCAACCGGCTCACCCAATGCAGGCCCGCAACGCCAAGCAGACGAATATGCTGAAGGTTACCCTGACACCAGCGCCGGTCCCGGATGGCGAAATCGGTCAGGGTGGGTGGAAATTCCTCATGACTGCCCTCAGGCAGCGTGACCATGTGGACCGCCCATCCCCGCCGCCGGAGCAGCGCGGCCTCAACAATATCATGGCTCATGACATGACCGCCAAACGGTTCACGACCGGAAAGTTTGGGAAGGCCGCAGCTTTCAGCAAAGGCACGCACGCGAATGATCGCGTTATGGCCCCAGAACGTAGCCTCCGATCCCGACCACCAGGCCATGCCCGCCGCCGCGACCGGGCCATAAGCAGCGGCGCAAAATTGCTGCCAGCGGGCAAAGAGGGTCTGGGCATTTATGACGGTGGGGATGGACTGGATCAGGCCAACGCCGGGCGCGCGATCCATGGCGGAGGCAAGCCGCACCATTGCCGACCCGCTCATCAGGCTATCGGCGTCCAATACGATCATATAGTCATATCCGCCGCCAAAGCGCCGCAACCATTCGGCGATATTGCCCGGTTTACGCGCAATGTTCTGCGAACGGCGTCGATAATATACCGGCACAGGAGTCTGGCTCTTGACCCGCCGATAGGCCGCATATTCACGCGGCAGCATTTTCGCGGCGGAATCGCTCAGAACAAAAAAGTCGAACAGCTTCGCCGCGCCAATATCGTCCACCATGGCCGTCATCTTCGCCACGCGGGCGAATATCTGATCCACATGCTCGTTATAGATCGGGATCAGCACCGCCGTCCGCTTGCGCGGCAGGCGCAATTCCATTGCCGGAACCAGTGGCATCATGCGACGGCCTGCCAGCACGCAAAACCCGGCCAACGCATTAAGGAAGCCAAAGGCCACCCAGCAGAACAGGCTGAGATAGAGAAGGAACAACGCCCCATCAAGCAGCGAGGTGCCATCCTGTCGCAACGGCCTTGCCAATTCGCTTGCTGAGAGCAATCCGATGGCAAGGCTGCTCAAAATCAGTAATAGCCGCCGCTCGGTCATACTCGACGGCGATGTCATAACCTGCCCCAGTTGTTCGGGCTGTTCGCCCAGACATTGTTCGAGCATGTCGATCGGCGTCTCGGAAGGGAGATCGCCAATGTCTGCCTGATAATGGAGGATGTCGTTGGTCCGCGCAGCCTGCGATACGGTTCTTGTAGCAGATAAATTCAGCAATAGCGCACCCAGTTCTTTTTTGTCAGCATGTTATGCAACAGCACCACAATAGTCTCCCGAACTGGCCCCAGCCGGACCGCCTCCTCCAATCATCGAAATGCCCTAACCTTCCGTGATAGATATCGAAAGTTAAAAAGTCTGGTAAAGGAATGTTTCCGTGAACGCCTCATGACCAAAGCGCAAATAAGCCCGTATATCGGACGGTTCAGCGCCATTCCGTTCAATATCCAAGACCAGTCGCCAAACATTGTCGAGGCCATGAACGCGATAACAGCCGGAATTGATCACTTTCCCATTTGTCACGGTGAAGACCGGCTCCAGCGGGCTGAGATGATCCCGGCCTTCCAGGCGATCACCCGCAAAATCCACAACGACTTTGGTCACGCCCGCTTGCGGCGCGTGTCCCGGATTGCCGCCCTGCCCCGACCAGCAATTGATGACACGGGCGACTGGCAGCACCTCTGGCTCCCCCCCGATCCAACGCATCCGATAATCATAGGTGAATTGCGCACCCGATGTGGCCGGGATGGCAGGCGTCCAGAATGCAACGATATTATCGTCAATTTCGCGCGTTGTTGGAATTTCATACAGCGTTACCGCTCCTGCTCCCCAGTCGCCCTTGGGTTCTATCCAAAGGCTCGGCCGCTTTTCGTAAAAAACGCCATCGTCCTGGTAATGGTCAAAATTGCGGTCTCTCTGCATCAAACCAAAACCGCGTGGGCCATGATCGGCAAAGCTGTTGACTTGTAGGCGGGGCGGATTGTTGAGCGGCCGCCATATCCGTTCACCCGCGCCAGTATGCATGGCAAGCCCGTCTGAATCATGGATTTCCGGTCGCCAGTCATGCGCTATGGCGCGGTGACCTTCATCATACCAGAACATGCTGGTGAGCGGCGCAATACCCAGACGCTCCACACTGTCGCGCATATAAAGCGCCATACTGACGTCCTGCACCGTCTGATCGGCCTCCTGCCGGTTTTCGATCCGATAGGCGCCGGTCACGCTCGGCCCTTCAAGCAGGGCATATGTTGTAATGGAGCCATTCGCCCCCAGTTCCAGCCAGAAATGGGTAAAGTTTGGAAACTCTTCCGGTTTGCTCAGGCCCGTATCAACCGCAATCCCCCTGGCAGAAAGGCCATATTGGTGCAGCGGCCCGGCAGATCGAAAATAGGACGCGCCCTGAAACGCCAACCAGTCGCCAATGCCGCCCTTGTTCATGATACGAAAGCCGGAAAACCCACCTCCCTTGCCAAGCGTGGCCATGGGATGATCGGGAGGGAAATCATAGAGGGACGGGCTGTAGCGTATTTCGCGCGCGACGCCCTTTTCGACAACCGCAATGGAAACTGGCTGGCGCGCATATTTGGACAGTGGAAAGAAACGCACCCCCGTCGCATCGCCATGCCCCGCCCACAGCGTCTTTTCCGGTCGAAATTCGATTTTCGCAACTGCGTCATAGTCGATCCGATCGAGCAGCGCCGGACTGGCCGCAATCGCCCGCGCGGGTCGGCGCGACAGGGCAAGCGCCTGCTCCTTGAGCATAGCCCAGGAAAAAGGCTTCCCCTTTCCCGTTGCCGCCCACCCCTTGAAAGAAGGCAGCGCCAATAATCCCGCCAGTCCGAAAATGGCATCCCGCCGTGTTGTCATCAATCACCCTATTTATCGGTCACCCCAATGCACGGGACGAACGGGCATAACAACTAAAGTCCGCAATCGCTCCATGCCACGCACTTTTATCCGTTGATCTTTGCCCCATCGCCCTCGTAGTGCTGTGAAACTTATGGCCGATCCGCGCATCATAGACATTTCGCTCGACGAACAGACGATCATCTGGCGCAACGCCGATGTTGAGCAGGAACGGCGAATCGCCATATTCGACATTCTTGAGGAAAATCTTTTCGCGCCGCAGCGTGAACATCCTGACGGTTATGCCGGTCCCTACAAGGTCGCCTTGCGCATTGAGGAGGGTCGACTGGCCATCGACATGGCGCGTGAGGACGGCACCTATCTCGAATCGGTCATCCTGGGTCTTGGCCGCTTTCGCCGACCGATCCGCGATTATTTTGCGATTTGCGACAGCTATTATCAGGCAATTCGGCAATCAACGCCGCAACAGATCGAAACCGTCGACATGGCACGGCGCGGCATCCACAATGCGGCGGCCGAAACATTGATGGAACGGCTGGATGGCAAGATCAATGTGGATTTCGATACGGCGCGGCGGCTGTTCACGCTGATCTGCGTCCTGCACATCAAAGGTTGAGCGATGGCGCGACGGACATGGAAAAAGCGCCTTATTTACCTTGCCCTGTGGCTCATTATAGCCGCCGTCATTGCGTTTGCTTTGATCCGCTCTGCGCAAGGCTGGACGCCTTCGCGTGGTCATTATCCCCTGCAAGGCCTGTCGGTGTCATCGGCAAATGGGCCGATCGCATGGAACATGGTAAAGGCGCGCGACGCCGACTTCGCCTATTTGCGTGCTTCGACAGGTGCCGCGCGGCGTGATCCGGCCTTTGCGGCCAATCTGGAGGGCGCTCGTACGGCGGGTCTGCGCTATGGGCCGGCACACGAATTCAGCCTGTGCAGTCTGGCGAGCGATCAAGCGACACTCTTCATTTCAACCGTGCCGCGTGAAAGTGCCATGCTGCCGCCGGTCGTGCGTTTGCATTTTACCCCGCGCTGCTCTTGCCGTCCCACACGTGCGGCGGTGCTGAGCGAACTCAACACCTTCCTCAACCTGATCGAAGCGCATATGGGAAAACCCGCGCTGATCCGCGTAAGTCAGGACTTTGAGCAGATTTACGACATTAGCGGCGGCATCAACCGCACATTATGGCTTGAAGGAAATGTCTTCTCGCCCAACTATGCCAGTCGCCCCTGGGTCATGTGGACAGCATCGGACTTTCATCGGATCGAGGGTATCGGGCAAGCAGTGGAATGGGATGTGGTGCGGCCATGACCGAACAGGAAACAGAGCTTGTAATGGCGGCGCGCAACGCGATGCGTAACGCCCATGCGCCCTATAGCCGCTTTGCGGTCGGCGCTGCGGTTCGCCTGACTGATGGCGGCATCATCACCGGCAGCAATTTCGAAAATGCCAGTTATGGCCTGTCACTCTGCGCCGAAACGGTGGCCCTCGCCGCCGCCAATGCGCAGGGCCGCCTGACCGATGTAGAGGCCATCGCCATGGCCGGCGGCACAATCGGACCGGACGGCGACATATCGGGTCATGAAGTCATCCATCCGTGCGGCCGGTGCCGTCAGGTTATCAACGAGGCCGAACAGATAACCGGGCGCTATATCCCCATCTACTGCGCCGCAGCGGATCAGGATGGCATGGTCGAAAAGCACAGCCTTGCCGAACTCCTTCCCCATGCCTTTGGCCCCGCCAATCTGGGGATCGCGGCGGGAGGATGGACTCATATGGAAACCGAAGCGAAAGATGCCTGAATGTCGATAATGTCAGATAAATGGATTCGCACGCAGGCGCAGGAACACGGCATGATCGAGCCGTTTGTCGAGACGCAAAAGCGTGACGGCTGCATCAGCTATGGCCTGTCCTCCTATGGTTATGACGCGCGGGTGTCGGACGAATTCAAGATTTTCACCAATGTCGACAGCGCCATTGTCGATCCCAAGAATTTCGACGGCAAAAGTCTGGTCGACCGCAAGACCGATTGCTGCGTCATCCCACCCAACAGCTTTGCGCTCGCCCGCACCATCGAATATTTCCGCATTCCGCGCGATGTACTGGTCATCTGCCTTGGCAAAAGCACCTATGCGCGGTGCGGCATCATCGTGAACGTGACCCCGCTGGAACCCGGTTGGGAAGGGCATGTCACGTTGGAATTTTCCAACACGACGCCGCTGCCCGCAAAAATCTATGCCAATGAGGGTGCGTGCCAATTCCTGTTCCTGCAGGGCAATGAACCATGCGAAACCAGCTACGCCGACCGCGCCGGCAAATATATGGGCCAAAAAGGCGTTACATTACCGCGCCTGTGACGGGTCCATCTGTGCTATAATGGCTCCATGCTGAAATATCTGACCCGCAGGAAAAGCCCGGAAGAATCTGCTCCCGTTGCTTCAGTGGGAGAGGGCCGCAGAGTATATGCCATTGGCGACATTCATGGTCGGCTGGACCTGCTCGATGCGTTGCTGGAACGGATCCACGCCGACAGCGTCGTGCGTGGGGAAGCAGAATCGCACCTCATTTTCCTGGGCGACCTTATCGATCGTGGCCCGGATTCCGCCGGCGTAGTACGGCGCGCACGGACCCTTGCCGCCGGCGGGCGTGCCATCCGCTTTCTCAAGGGCAATCATGAAGAGGTGTTTCTGGATGCCGCACGGGGCGATCTGCAAACGCTCCGTTTCTTCACCCGCATTGGCGGGCGCGAGACATTGCTGAGTTATGGCCTGAGCGCCGACGACTTTGATCGCTTCGATATTGAAGAACTGGGCGATTGGATGCTGAACCATGTGCCGCGCGCAGATGTCGATTTCCTGGAGGATTTCGAAGACATGATCGAAATCGGCGACTATATCTTCGTCCATGCTGGCATTCGGCCCAAAGTGCCGCTGACCGAACAAAACCCGACGGATCTGCGCTGGATTCGCGAGGAATTCCTGTCGTGGCGGCAACCTTATGGTGGTAAAATCATCGTGCACGGCCACACGATCACGCAAGATGTGGACGAACATTCGAACCGGATCGGGATCGACACCGGCGCCTTTCATAGTGGTCGCCTGACCGCCATCGGGCTGGAGGGCATGGAGCGCTGGTATCTTTCGACGGCGGATTAGGGTCAGGACCTAACCCGCCATTGAAACCTGTTACCTTACCCGCGTAACCGCACTCTTGTGCGCGCCAACGCCCTTGCTGCGCCGACGAAAGGGACGGCGAGCCTCGCCATCACGCTCTGGCCGCCGAGCTCTAGTTTTGGTCGCCAGCTACCATACAACGCGAAGAAGGGCGTCCGAGTAAAGCGGCCGTTCCGTGGCGACCGCAC
>JAENVZ010000105.1 GCA_016650315.1 Alphaproteobacteria bacterium
CCAGTCTTCCAACTTGCTCACATATTCGCGGCCCGGCGTAATGGACAGGTTGCGGTCATAGGGATCGCCGGGGAAATAGGCGCCTTGCCGTTGCAGCAACGTCACGATGCGATTGGCCGGATGGACGGTAAAGCCGCCGCCCGCTGCGGGAACCCGCTCGCGCGTCTCAATATAGGCTGCGCCGCAGCAGCTTTCGTCGCGGTTGGTATAATCGCCGATCAACCGCACCGACAGCGTATCGCTGGGTTCCCATAGTGCCTGACCGCGCAGGAAATAGCGGTCCCGGTCATTGGTGTCGCCCACCTTGTTGCCGCTGGTATCGACCAGATCGTAAAAGCCATCACGCTTTGACCAGACGCCATCGAGGCTGAGCGCCAGTTCCTCAGTCACAGGCCCGGTGACGCGGCCCGACAGGTGCCAGTAATCGTAATTGCCATAAGTGATTGCACCATTGGCGCCGAATTTGAACGAAGGCGATTTGCTGACGATATTGAGCAGACCCGCCGATGCGTTGCGGCCAAACAGCGTGCCCTGCGGCCCACGCAACACCTCCACCCGTTCGATTTCGCCCAGATCGGTCAGGCCCGCGCCGGTGCGCGAACGGTAAACGCCGTCGATGAACACCGCGACCGAACTTTCCAGACCGGGATTATCGCCAACCGTGCCGATGCCCCGGATGCGCGCCGCCCCATTGGCTTCAGAGCCTGTCGATGACACCAGCAACGAGGGTGCAAGCTGGTTCAACTGGCGAATATCGGAAGCACCGCTGTTCTTCATGGAATCGGCTGTCACCGCCGACACCGCGATCGGAACGTCGCTCAACGGGCTTGCGCGCCGCGTTGCGGTCACGATAATCGCGTTGCTGTCATATGTGTCCAGCGTGGATCGGGCGTCGGCATTATCCTGCGCATGGGCAGGAACAGTGAGGGCTGCGACCCCTGCAGACAGCAGCAACAGGCATTTTTTCATGATATGTCCTCTCCCATGTGTCAGCTTATATTGTTATTGAGTTCATAATTAGTCGCATCGGTACGATATATCCATGTAAAATGACTGGCATTCCGGTAGGTTGTGGCAACTTGCATCCTTTATGCAACAGTCGGTATGATTTTCGCACATATGCTCACCCCCCTAGTATCGCCAAATATTTACTATTCTCTAAATTCAACAGGCAAACGGGAAGCATAAGGGCCCGTTTTCCGGTGCGGAAATAGGCTGTGTGGCTAATGTATCACGGCTTTGAATGGCGCAGGCTCTATTGTATAGGCCGTGCCATGACCGCCTCCAATGATCCTGCCCCCGTCACGGTCGCCGCCCTTTACCGCTTCGCCCGCTTTGACGACCCTGCCGCGTTGCGCGGTCCGCTGCAGGCGCTGTGCGACGATGCGGGGGTCAAGGGGACGCTGCTGCTGGCAGGGGAGGGGATCAACGGCACCATCGCGGGCGGGGACAATGCGCTGGCTGCCGTCATCGCTCATATCCGCGCCCTGCCGGGGTGTGCCGATCTGGACGTTAAATATTCCACTGCCAGCGACATGCCTTTTTACCGGATGAAGGTGCGCATCAAGCGGGAAATCGTCACCATGGGCGCGGGCGAGCTGGATCCCGCCGCCAATGCGGGAACTTATGTCGAGCCGCAGGACTGGAACGCGCTGATGTCCGACCCGGACACTATCCTCATTGACACGCGCAACGGCTATGAGGTCGCAATTGGCAGTTTTGAAGGCGCCATCGACCCCAAAACCGCCAGCTTCGGCGAATTTCCCGGCTGGTTCGATGCCTATGCGCAAAAGCTGGAACAGGGAAAGCAGCCGAAAATCGCGATGTTCTGCACCGGCGGTATCCGCTGCGAAAAATCGACCGCCTTTGTCAAAAGCCGGGGTTTCGAAGACGTCTATCATCTGAGGGGCGGCATCCTCAAATATCTCGAAACCGTGCCGCAGGAAGACAGCAAGTGGCGCGGCGAATGCTTCGTCTTCGATCAGCGGGTTGCCGTCGGCCACGGTCTTGCACAGGGCGAACATGGCCTCTGCCATGCCTGCCGGATGCCGCTGTCGCCCGAAGAGCGCGCCTCACCCCTTTATGTCGAGGGTGTCGCCTGCCCCCATTGCCATGACGAACGCGACGAGGCGCAGCGCGCGCGCTATCGGGAACGTCAGCGACAGGTGGAGGCGGCACAGGCGCGCGGCGAGACGCATATCGGAGCCGTGCCGGGTACAAAGGAGTGACGGACACCCCCATCCTCTACAGCTTTCGCCGCTGCCCCTATGCGATGCGCGCCCGCATGGCGCTCTGGATCGGCGGCACCGTCTGCCGCCTGCGCGAAGTGCAGCTTTCCGACAAGCCTGCCGCCCTGTTGGCGGCATCGGCCAAGGCGACGGTTCCCGTGCTCGTCCTGCCCGATGGCACGGTCATCGACCAGAGCCTCGACATTGCGCGCTGGGCGCTTGCCCGCAACGATCCTGAAAGTTGGCTCGATTATCCGCCGGAAGCCGACGCGCTGATCGTCCGCAATGATGGCGCATTCAAGCATCATCTCGACCGCTGGAAATATCACGCCCGTCATCCCGACGAAGACCCGGATACCCGTCGCGCCTCGGCCCTGGCGATCGTTCAGGACCTCGATATTCGGCTTGGGGTCATGGGCGGCGGCTTGTGCGGCGCGCGCCGGACATGGCCCGACATCGCCATATTTCCGTTCATCCGCCAATTCGCGCGTCACGACCAAAGCTGGTTCGACACGCAGCCCCTTCCACATCTGCATCGCTGGCTCGCGGAACTGGTCGCCAGCCCGCTCTTTACCGCGACGATGCGGGAATATGCCATCTGGCGGGAAGGCGATAGCGAGGTGATCTTCGGACAAACGGGCCAGACTGTTTCAATCGACCGCTAAAACCAGAGTGCGGTGATGCCAACCCATGCATTTGGCGTACCCCGGCGCAGGCCGGGGTCCAGGGTCA
>JAENVZ010000106.1 GCA_016650315.1 Alphaproteobacteria bacterium
GCCATTCCAGCGCGATGCGGGCATAGCTGCCGCCAAGGGGAATCCGCGCCGACACTTGCGGCCCGATGTCGAGGCGCGACAGCAAAGGCTGCACCCCCCCGGAAAGGGCAAAACCCGCCATGATCGCGTCCGCGTCGCCTGTCCCCGGCAGCGCATGCCCCAATGCGATCCGACCGTCGGCAAACAGATCCGTCCGCGCCAGTCCCACCATTCCTGCCTGCGCATACCCTTCCACCTGAAATCCGGCAGCCAGCGGCGTAGGGCCGATGCCACCCGCGGCATAAGCGGCAAACGCATTGCGCCCGCCATCGCCCAGGGCAATGCGGCGCTCAACCGCAAAGGCAAGCGGCAGCGTGCGTGCCGGGCGCCATGTGATACCCAGTGCGGCCTCCTCGCTTGCTGGCGATTGCAGCGCGCTCGTCATGCGCGCATGAAGTGCGAAGCTGTGGTTTTCCAAAGGCGTCAGATCATAGGCAAGACGCGCGCCAGCCTGACTGGCTCCCAATTGCCCTGCATTGGCCAGACTTGTCCCGCCATTTTCCGGTCGATAGAGAAGCCAGGTGGACAGCGACCAGCGATCCGCCGATCTCCCCCGCCTGGCATCACCCAGACCCAGTGGCTGCAAAGTGCCACTATCGAGTGGCCGGTTGAAAATGCCGCTCTGCGCGGCATTCGCCTTGGTATCAGCAAATGTGCCATTGGCAGCGGAGGGTATCTTATAGTCACTTTGCTTCGTCCCTTCACGCAACGGCCCCGACTCCGCCTCCTCTCGCCAACCGGCAAAGGATGTATCGCCAGACGGAGTGCTGGTTGAACCAACGATGCCAACGGGCAACGCCGCATGGCCGCTGGCAGGCACTTGCTCCATATGTTGGCGGTTTAACCTGTCCCCTTCTTCCACGAGCAGTGCCGTAGCCCGACCCGCAACCCACAGGCTTGCAACAAGATAGAGGAACCTGAAGGGCTTGCCGGAAATCATGCCTCGCGCGCCAACTCCGTTGGAAAATGATGGGCAGTCTTGTCCCAGACCGGCGCATGACCGCTGTTAATCCGAAGATAATGGAACACAGCCTGCCGCGCCGCCATGATTGCAATGATATTGGCCAGAAAAGCGCGCGGGACAGACCTCGCCCCCTCTCGCCAGCCATAATAGCGCGTGACAAAGGCGCACCGGATTGCAAGCCGCCACAGCAGCAGAACCGCATTGATGGTCAGCAGGATCTCCAGCGACGGCCGCAACGGAGCAATATTGGTCCCGGTCATCAGATGCGCGATGTCGATCACCCCATAAAGAAGGATGGACACATAAGCGCAACACAGGATGATCGCCGCCAATGGCGCACGACGGTCGCGCAAGCGCATCCAGCGTTCGGCCAGGCTTCCGTGCCAGCCGAGCCGGTCCCAGCCTGCCAACGCAATACCGGTCATCCAGCGTGCCTTTTGCCGGACGGCGGCATCCAGTGTATCGGGAAAATATTCGCGGGTGCAGACAAGGCCGCCAGCCTCATCCGCCATGTGGATGAAAACGCCGCGCCCGCCAAGCGCGCCAATGCGCAGGCCAAGTTCATAATCTTCGGTCAGACAGCCCGGATCGAATGGCAAGCCGTCCTGCTGGTCGGCAATGCTGGCGATTGCGGCACGGGCAAAGGCGCATCCAACGCCCGCTGAGGGCATGGCAGCCCCGATCGCTTCGCGTACGACAAGATATTTGCCATGCGCCTCGGCAAACTCATCGCAATAATGACCCGACACCCAGCGAGAGTGCGGGTTGACCAGCGGCAGCACCGGGAGTTGCACCAGATCGAACCGGTCTATCATGGTGTCAAACAAACGGATTTCGCCTGGATGCACCACATCCTCTGCATCGTGCAGAACAACCGCCTTGAAGGACTTGCCCTGAACGCTTTCTTGTCTCAGCATCGCCGTCCAGATGGCGTTCAGGCAGTCGCCCTTGGTCGTGGGTCCGGCATTGGCCCCTATCACCATGGAAATGCGTTCGTCCTGTTCTGCCACCGCCGCGACAGCCATGATTGTGGCGCGGTCATTGGAGTAACAGCCAACGAAAATACGAAAGTCTGCGTTGCCCCAGCTTTTCAGGCAATGGCGCAGCATATGGCCAATAACATTCGCTTCATCCCAGGCGGGTACGAAAACGGCGACAGGACCAGTGTTGCGCGCCACCGGAAGGGTCGCCATCGTCATCGCTTCATGACGCGTATAAATAAAGACCCGCTTCCATAAGCTGCGAGCCAGCCAAAAAATATCCACAAGAAGATCATCAAGCGAACCAATGAGAAAACCAACGGCGGCAAAAAAGATCAATTCATTCTGAACGCTCCCGAATATCCTTGCGATTTGATCCAGGATGACAATAAATATTTCCCCACAGCCCCGGATACGTAAACATCGGACGGTCAACTTATTTCGGAGTCGTAACGAAAACTCAAGCGAAATTTCTGAGGGACAAACCACACGCCTTTGATATTGGCTTTGAAACCGTTGCGGTCCAGACAGTTATCGAAACCCCACCTGCAGAAGAATATCGACGCAATGAAAAGAACCGGTGCCAATTCAGCTTTGAGGGAATTCCTTACCAGCGAAGCGGCAGGTGGTGTTTTACTGATCGTCGCGGCGGCACTTGCGATGATCGTCGCAAACGTTAGCCCGGACGTCTATCACCTCTACCATGACCTTCTGCATGACCAGATCGGCCCCGTCCTGTCGGACAAGCTGGGACCGATGACGGCGCATCTGTGGATCAATGACGGTCTGATGGCGATTTTTTTCCTGCTCGTCGGTCTGGAAATCAAACGCGAATTTGTCGATGGGCGGCTATCGACGTGGGAACGCCGCCGTTTGCCGGTCATCGCGGCGGCGGTCGGTATGCTGGTTCCCGCTTGCATATTTCTGTTTGTCGCACGCGGCCATTCCGGTCTGGAAAATGGCTGGGCCATTCCTGCGGCGACCGATATAGCCTTCGCCATCGGCGTGCTTGCGCTGCTGGGCAGCAGAGCGCCGACCTCATTGAAACTGTTCCTGACCACGGTCGCCATCGTCGATGACATGGGTGCGGTCGCGATCATTGCCATCGCTTATACCGGCGGGATCAAGAGCATAGCGCTTCTGGTCGCGGTCCTGATCCTTGGCCTGATGTATTTTCTCAACAAGACCGGGGTGAAGTCCCTTGCGGTCTATATATTGTGCTTTGCCGCGCTCTGGTACGCGGTGCTGTTGTCGGGCGTGCATGCGACCGTCGCGGGTGTCCTCGCAGCCATGATGATCCCGATCCGCAAGACTCCCGGCGCGCCCGATAGCCCACTCCATATTCTGGAACACAGGCTGCATCCCTGGAGCGCCTACCTGATCGTCCCGCTGTTCGGTTTCGCCAATGCGGGCGTCCGGTTGGAGGGCATGGGCATGGAACAGCTTTTGACGCCCCTGCCGCTGGGCATTGCCGCGGGCCTGTTCCTTGGCAAGCAACTGGGTATTTTCGGCAGCATCTGGCTGTGCGTCAAATTTGGTTTGGCAAGCCAGTTACGGGGCGCGACCTGGCTGCAAATCTATGGCGTAGCGTTGCTCTGTGGCATCGGATTCACCATGAGTTTGTTCATCGGCGCTCTGGCCTTTCCCCATGATCCTGCGCTGGTGGAAGAGGCGAAAATCGGCGTGCTGACAGGGTCAATCCTCTCCGCACTGGTTGGCTTTACCGTGTTGCGGCTGGCCCCGCTGCATCCCCGCCATCGCCAGATTGAACGGAACGAGGATGCCAAAATCACCATAGGCGGCAATATGTCGTCCATGGAGAAACAACTCGCATAGCCGCGTGTGATCGCCACTCTCGACGATTATCGTGTCGGGACAGGCGTATCTCCTGAATAATCGTAAAAGCCCCGACCGGTCTTGCGCCCGTACCATCCCGCCTCGACATATTTAACCAGCAGCGGCGCAGGACGATATTTGGGGTCGCCCGTGCTGCTCTGGAACACCTTGCAGATTTCAAGGCAGGTATCGAGACCCACAAAATCCGCCAACTCCAGCGGACCCATCGGATGGTTAAGGCCCAGTTTTATCGCTGCATCGATGTCCGCGACGTTGGCGATTCCATCGCCCAGCGCGAAACAGGCTTCGTTGAGCATGGGCAGCAGAATGCGATTGACGATGAAGCCTGGCGCGTCATTGGCATGGACAACCCGCTTGCCCAGCGTCTGCGCGTATTTTTCCACTGCTGCAATGGTTTCATCGGCAGTCGCAAGCCCGCGGATCAGTTCGATCAAGCCCATGACCGGCACGGGATTGAAGAAATGCACGCCTGCGAAACGGGCAGGATCAGGTGCTGCCTGCGCCAGACGGGTGATCGGGATGGAACTGGTATTCGACGCCAGGATCGCCTGCGGGCCCAATATCTTGCCCACTTCCGCAAAAATCGAACGCTTGATCTCTTCCCGTTCCGTCGCGGCCTCGATGACAAGGCTCGCCGCCGCCATCGGTCCATAATCAGCGACCGGTACAATCCGGTCCAGCGTCTCTTCAACGACCTTCGCCTCGACCTTGCCTTTTTCGACCAGACGGGAAAGCTGTTTTGCAATAGTTGCCTTGCCTTTTTCCGCCTGTGGAAGGCCGATGTCGGACAGAAAAACCCGATAGCCCGCCTGCGCCGACACCTGTGCAATCCCCGCACCCATCTGTCCCGCCCCGATGACGCCTATCGTCTGCATTGCCATATTCTCCTATTTGATAATCGTTTGCCTGCGTTGCCCATAATGCAAACACGCCTTGTGCGCGATGATTAGAATCCAAGCCTGTCTAGAGCATCGTGCGAAAAAGTGGGAACCGGTTTTTCGCAAAAAACGATGTGACAACAAAGAACTAGAGCAAGCGAAATGCGTCAGATTTAACGCGGCTTGCTCTGGCCTGTCAGACCATCTTTTCAGGCTGCGCTTCGGCCAGGAACAGCGAAAACATATCGTCCGCGTCCGTCCATTCATTGATCGGATTCCAGCCACCAGCCCTCAGCAACAACCGTGCGTCGCGCAGGCCATATTTGTGGCTGTTCTCCGTGTGAATGGTTTCACCCGCCCGCATGGAAAAACTGTTGCCGTCAATGCTGAAGGCAACGTCGCGCACCGCCTCCAGATGCATCTCGATGCGCGCATGGTCGTCATTCCACACTGCCAGATGACGAAAGGCGTCCAGCGGGATGGTCCCGTCCAGTTCCCGATTGATCCGTGCGAGCAGATTGAGGTTGAATTGCGCGGTCACGCCAGCCGCATCGTCATAGGCCGGGACAAGGACCGACACATCCTTGATCCGGTCAATACCGATCAACAGCATCGCCCCTTCCCCTAACGACCTGTGCAGCGACCGCAACAGGTCGACAGCGGCATACGCATCGAAATTCCCGATGGTTGACCCCGGAAAGAAACCCAGCCTTGGAATATCCGACAGCTCCTTTGGCAAATGCACCGGGCGCAGAAAATCGGCCTCGACAGGACGGACAGGAAGACCGGGAAAAGCTTGCGCCAACACCGCGCTGCTTTCCCGCAAAAAGTCACCGCTGATGTCGATGGGAATATAAGCCGCGGGGTCAATCTGGCGCAACAGATGCGGCGTCTTTGCTGCCGAACCTGCACCAAATTCAACGACCGCGCGTCCCTTGCCAACGATCTGCCCAACCTGCGCGCAATGGGCTTCCAGCAATTGCGTCTCGATGCGCGTCGGATAATATTCGGGCAGCCTCGTAATATCCTCAAACAATTCGGAACCGCGCTGGTCGTAGAACCAGCGGGCCGGCGTTGCCTTGGGCATTGCGGAAAACCCGGCCAACATATCCTCGCGGAAGGCCGGGTCGATGGGTGCATCCGGCACCTCCGTCTTTTTTGCCAAACCATAGTGCGCCATCAGATGTCCTTTGCGAGCCGCAGACCGGTGAACTGCCAGCGTTGATGCGGGTAAAAGAAATTACGGTAGGACGCGCGCATATGTCCGCGCGGCGTCGCGCAGCTTCCGCCCTTCAGCACGAACTGGCCCGACATGAACTTGCCATTATATTCGCCGACCGCGCCTTTTGCCGGACGAAAGCGGGGATAGGGCCGATATGCGCTGCCCGTCCATTCCCAGACATCGCCGAACATCTGCGCCAGTCCCTGCTGCTGCTCACAAGCACGCGGGCGCGGAGCGGCGGCCTTGTCCAGTTGATTGCCATGATTGGGGTCAAGCCCTTGTGCGGCGGCTTCCCATTCGCCTTCGGTCGGCAGGCGCGCACCGGCCCAGCTTGCATAGGCGTCTGCCTCATACAGGCTGATATGCGTGACAGGGGCTGCGGGATTAACTATATGCCGCCCGTCATGGCCGAAACAGGTCCAGTCGCGGCCATCCTCCTTTTCCCAGTAAAGCGGCGCGGCTATGCCATTGCCCTGTACCCAGGCCCAACCGTCCGACAACCAGTGCCGCGGGTCGGCATATCCCCCGTCGGCGATGAACTCCAGCCATTCGCCGTTGGTCACGGGACGGTTGGCCAGTGCATAGGGGGTGAGCAGCACATCATGGCGCGGCCCTTCGCAATCAAAGGCGAAATCCGTTCCCTTATGGCCGACACTTGCGATTCCGTCCTGTCCCTCTATCCAGACGATCGGACCCGGCATTGGCGCGGGCATGGAGGATGGCGCGCTCCACATGGCGGGCTGCAACGGGTTTTGCGCGAACAGGTGCAAGATGTCGGTCAGCAGCAATTCCTGATGCTGCTGTTCATGATGCAGGCCGAGTGTCACCAGCGCGCGCGCATCGGGCGTCAAATTGGGCAGCGCCGCCGTCATTGCCGCATCCACATACCCGCGATAGGCCAGCACCTCATCAAGCGAGGGCCGGGTCAGTATCCCCCGCCGAGGCCGATCATGACGTTCGCCCTCCGCCTCATAATAGCTGTTGAAGAGAAAGGGATAGCGTTCGTCGAACAGCCCGTAGCCCGGCACATGGTCACGCAGGATGAAGGTTTCGAAAAACCAGTTCGTATGCGCCAGATGCCATTTTACGGGCGATGCATCGTCCATCGACTGCACACTGGCGTCGGCGTCGGACAGGGGCTGGACGAGTGCTTCTGTCAGCGCCCTTACCCGCGCATACTGATCCGTCCATTCCCCGGCCAGTCGTTCTGATGTGATATGCGTTCTCATATCCTCTCCCGGCTGTTTCTATCGGGCCAACGCAGGTCTATTCGTTTCGATCCTAATATAGTTGCAGCGGATGACGAAAAAATTTCATCCCGCAAATCAGCGCGAACCGCCCGGAACCCATAATATATCGCCTTCGCCCGCTGCGTTGACGGCGCGGGCCATGACGAACAGGTGATCGGACAGGCGGTTCAGATAGGTCAACGCCTGTGGATTGAGCGAGACTCCCTCCGCCGCGCCGACGGCGGTGCGTTCGGCCCGGCGAGCGATCGCGCGGGCAAGGTGAATGGCGGCTGCGGCCTGACTTCCGCCGGGAAGGATGAAGCTGCGCAACGGCTCCAGCGCCGCATTCATCTGGTCGATTTCCGTTTCCAGCCGCACCACCTGATCCGCCACGATGCGCAATGTCATTTCGCTTGGCGTGAAGTCTTCTCCGGGCGTGGCAAGGTCGGCGCCAAGGTCGAACAGGTCATTCTGAATACGGCGCAGCATGTCCGCAAACGCACTTTTGCCAAGGGCGGCCACCGCAATGCCGATAGCGCTATTGGCTTCATCGACATCGCCAATCGCGGCCATGCGCGCGTCGGACTTGGCAACCCGCGATCCGCCGACCAGACCGGTGGTGCCATCATCGCCGGTGCGGGTGTAAATTTTGTTGAGCTTGACCAATTACCCCCCGCCACCTTTCATCAGCAACAGGAAGGCGATGAGCA
>JAENVZ010000107.1 GCA_016650315.1 Alphaproteobacteria bacterium
CGGCGCTGGTCGCCTCGCTCTGGCCGCTTTTCAAAAGCTATGGACCGCCTGCCGGATGGCGTCCGCATCCGATGCGATTATGGCGCATGGCACGCCAAAATATGCCGCTTGCTGCCGCCGATGCAGTGGAGTGGGGATCACGGCGGCTGGACCTTGCCATATTGGGTCTGTTCGCTACGCCCTATATTGTCGGAATCTATTATGTTGCGCAGCAGGTCGCGTCCCTGCCGCAAAAGCTCAAGACCAGTTTCGACCCCATTTTGGGTCCCGTCATTACGCGGAATCTTGGTGAAAAAAACTACAAGGCCATTGCCAGTCAAGTAAGCCAGGTCGGTTTCTGGATCATCGCGGCGCAGGCGGGGATCGCACTGGCGCTCGGCATACCGGGCGAAGCGGTGATGGGGCTGGTAGGCCCCAATTTCGTTGGCGGCACGGGGGCACTCGCCTTTCTGCTGGCCGCAGAGGTGATAGCGGCCACAGCGGTGGTGAGTGAAGCCGCGCTGGTCTATATGGCGCGTCACCGCAACCTTGTGATCTCGCTTGCGATGATTGTCGTGCAGGCCGTGTTGAGCTTCGCGTTTATTATCTTCGCCCGCACAATGGGCTGGTCCGACCTTTATGTCGCGGCAGGTCCGGCGTTGGCACTTTGCATTGCTCTGGGCCTTGCCGCGCTGGTCAAGGCACGCCTGCTTTCCCGCTTGCTTGGGGCCCGTATCAATGCCTGGCGCTGGGCGCTGGTATGGGCGGCTGGCCTGGCGACTCTTGTGGGTGTGGGCGTGACCCATATTCCCGAATGGGCGGAACTGATGCTGGGTATCCCCCTGATCCTTGGCGTCTATGGCTGGATGATATGGTCCAGGGGTTTCGGCCCGGAGGACCGCGAGCTGTTCCGCAAGGCTCCATAAGCGCGGTCAATCGATACCGTTATCGGCGCAGTAGAAAAACCGCGTGTTCAGCCAATACATTGGCTCCGGTCGTCCCTGTCTGGCGATCGCCCGAAAGGAACCATTCGCCCTCTATCCGATAGCCTTTTTCGGCCACCAGTTCCCGAAAGTCGCGCACGGTCAGATGATGAATATTGGGCGTTTCATACCATTTGACCGGCAGCAGCCGCGTGACGGGCATCTGTCCCGTCCAGAGCAACGCCATCCGCACACGCCAATGCGCAAAATTGGGGAAACTGACAAAGGCCTGTCGCCCGATGCGCAGCAGATGGTCGATGACCAGATCCGGGCGCTTGGTAGTCTGCAATGTCTGGCTGAGAATGGCGTAATCGAAACTGTCGTCCTGGTAATAACCAAGATCGGTATCCGCATCGCCCTGCACCACCGACAGGCCGCGTGCCATGGCAGTGGCGACATTTGCCCCGTCGATTTCCAGTCCGCGTGCATCGGCGCCACGTTCGTCGCGTAGTGCAGCCATGAGTGCGCCATCGCCGCAGCCGACGTCCAGTACGCGTGCACCCGGCACAATATGGCCCGCGATCAGGGAAAGGTCAGGACGAAGCTTCATGCTTCCGCCGCCCGCAAAAACCCGTCCACCACGCGATTAAGATTTGGTACGTCGAGCAGGAAGGCATCATGGCCAAAGGGGCTGGACAGTTCGACAAAGCTTGCCTGTGCGCCGGTGGCGTTGAGGGCATGAACGATGTTGCGCGATTCCGCAGTCGGATAGAGCCAGTCCGTATCGAAACTCACCACGCAAAATCGCGCCTTCGTCTTGGCGAAGGCGGCGGCCAGACTGCCACCATGATCTTCTGCCAGATCGAAATAGTCCATGGCGCGGGTGATGTAGAGATAGGAGTTGGCGTCGAACCGGTCGACGAAGCTGATCCCCTGATGCCGCAAATAGCTTTCCACCTGAAAATCGGCGTCGAAGCCGAAGCTCTTGGTCCCACTCTGATTGTCCGGGCGCGCCTGCAGCCTTCGGCCGAATTTCTCGGTCAGGCCTGCTTCGGACAGATAGGTGATGTGCGCGGCCATCCGCGCGACGGCAAGGCCTGCCGTCGGCGGTTCGCTTGACGCA
Organism: Alphaproteobacteria bacterium; assembly: GCA_016650315.1. GTDB lineage: Bacteria > Pseudomonadota > Alphaproteobacteria > Sphingomonadales > Sphingomonadaceae > Rhizorhapis. The sequence goes on from JAENVZ010000107.1 coordinate 2,026, forward strand.
TAATAATCGCCGCCGCGCCAGCACGGATCAGCCATGATCGCCTGACGTCCAACCTCGTGAAAGGCAATGTTCTGTGCGCTGTGACGCGCGGTGGACGCAATGACGATGGCCGATTCCACGCGCTCTGGAAACAGGCTGGGCCAACTGAGCACCTGCATGCCGCCCATCGATCCGCCGATCACAGCGCGCAAGCGTTCAATACCCAGATGATCGAGCAACATCGCCTGTGCCCGTACCATGTCGGCAATGGTGATGACCGGAAAGGCCATGCCAAACGGCGCGCCTGTCACCGGACTGATGCTGGCCGGGCCGGACGAACCCATACAGCTTCCCAGCACATTGATGCAGATGACGAAATGACGTGCCGGGTCGATCGGTTTGCCTTCGCCTACCATACGCATCCACCAGCCCTGCTTGCCGGTAACGGGATGGGTGGAGGCGACATATTGATCGCCGGTCAGCGCATGGGATATGAGAACCGCATTCGACCTGTCGGCATTGAGCGTGCCATAGGTTTCATAAGCGAATTCCACCGGAGACAGCGCAACGCCGCAATCGAGCGCCAGCGGCCCGGGCAGGGTCGTCTGCCGGGCAAGGCCGAAACGGCTGTCATCGGGGGTAGTCAGCGTCGCCATGGGGATCAGGCGCTAGGGCGGATCATGGCGGCTTGTCAATGGACGCGTCGCTTGTGGCCAAGTCAGGCTATTCATGACCCTTTGCCTTGCGCCAATATGCCGCTAAAGCGCTCGCCATGACGAAACTGCAACCCAAAGACTGGATCATGGGCATTTCGCCCTATGTGCCGGGTAAGGCGGCCAGCGATGATGGGCGGCCAGTCACCAAATTGTCGGCGAATGAAAATCCGCTCGGCACCAGCCCAAAGGTGCGGGACGCCTTTATGGCCGCCGCTGTTGATCTGGCGACCTATCCCGATCCAGGCGCTGGCATGTTGCGGGAAGCGATTGCCGCCCAATATGGTCTGGACCCCGCGCGGGTCATGTACGGCACCGGGTCGGATGAACTGCTGCATCTGGCGGCCAGCGCCTATGCCGGGCCGGGTAATGAAGTGCTGTATGTTCATTACGGTTTTTCAGTCTATGATATTGCCGCCCGGCGTGTGGGCGCAACACCGGTCATTGCGCCGGACAAGGATTATGCCACGGACATCGATGCGCTGCTGGCTTGCGTCACAGACAAAACACGTGTCGTCTATCTCGCCAATCCGAATAACCCGACCGGCACCTTTTCGACGCGTGAAGAGATTGCACGGTTTCATGCCGGATTGCCGAAAAATGTGCTGTTCGTGCTCGACCAGGCTTATGCCGAATATCTGGAGTCCGAAGAGGATGATCTGGGGCTGGAGCTGGCAAAGGCCGCACCTAACGTCTTTGTCACCCGTACTTTTTCGAAAATATATGGGTTGGCTGCGGAACGGATCGGATGGGGCTATGCCGCCACTGAGGTCATCGACGCGCTGCATCGCATTCGCGCGCCGTTCAATGTGACAACGGCGGGACAGGCCGCGGCCGCGGCCGCCATTGCTGATACGCAATGGGTGGATGCAAGCCGCGTGCATAACCGGAAATGGCGCGAATGGCTGGCCGCAGAGGTGGAGGCGTTGGGCAATCATGGCCTGAAAGCCGTGCCCAGCCGCGCCAATTTCCTGCTCGTCCTGTTCGAAGGCGCGCTGACCGCGCAGGCCGCCTATAATGGCTTGATGGCTGCGGGTTATGCGATGCGATGGCTGCCGGGGCAGGGCTTGCCCAATGCGCTGCGCATCACCATCGGGACGGAGACACAGACCCGCGACGTCGCCCGATTGCTGCGCGAAATGACGGAGATGAACCGATAATGCTGCCCTTTTCGCGCGTCGCCATCATAGGTCTTGGCCTGATCGGCTCTTCGCTTGCCCGCGCGATCAAGGCGTATATGCCGACGGTGCGGGTGACCGGCCATGATGTCAGTGCGGAAGTGCAGGCAACGGCAAGGCGCATTAACCTGTGTGATGATGTCACTGATACGGCTGGAGCGGCGGTTCTCGACGCGGATCTCGTCATCCTGTGCGTCCCGGTTGGCGTGATGGGTGCGGTCGCGGCGGACATTGCAGCCGACCTTCCCGCCGACGCGATCATCAGCGATGTGGGATCGTGCAAGGCGGAGATACTGGCCGCTTTGCAGAAGGCGTTGCCCGGCCAGACCGTCATTCCCGCGCACCCCGTCGCAGGTACGGAAAACAGTGGGCCGGAAGCAGGTTTTGCCAGCCTGTTCAAGGGCCGCTGGTGTATCCTCACGCCGCCCGAAAATGTCGATGCGATGGCGGTTGAGCGGTTGTCCGAATTCTGGCGGCGGCTGGAAGCGAATGTCGATGTCATGGACGCGCAGCATCACGATCTGGTGCTGGCCGTCACCAGCCATTTACCGCACCTTATCGCCTATACCATTGTCGGCACGGCCAGCGATCTGGAGGATGTGACGCGGTCGGAAGTCATCAAATATTCGGCGGGCGGATTTCGCGATTTCACCCGTATCGCGGCCAGCGACCCGACCATGTGGCGTGACGTGTTTCTGGCGAACAGGGATGCGGTGCTGGAAATGCTGCAACGCTTTTCCGAAGACCTGTCATCCCTTCAGCGTGCGATTCGATGGAATGACGGTGACGCGCTGTTCAACCTGTTCACCCGTACCCGCGCCATCCGCCGCTCGATCATTGAAGAGGGTCAGGATGACGCCGCGCCCGATTTCGGTCGGACGCACGAATAGTTTCCGTTTTCGACGTTCAGCACATTGATCGCCGCGTGCACCCGCGCTTCGGCCTCTTCGCGGGGCAGGCCGGCGGGGATCATGTCGCCTACGCGAAAGGTGATGGTTCCCGGGCGCTTTAAAAAGCTGTTCCGGGGCGACAGGCGGCCGCTGTCGAGGGCGACCGGAATCACGGGACTTTTCAACATTTTGTAAAGTCCGGCAAAACCTGACTGCAGTGGCGGACTTTGTCCATGCGGTACACGTGTCCCCTCGGCAAACAGGCAGATGGGGCGTCCCTGCTTCAGCACCGTGGTTGCTGCCTGCATCATCGTTCGCAGGGCCTTGGCACCCGCTTCCCGTTCTACCGGGATGACGCCATGCACCACGGCCAACCGCCCCCAGAGGGGGATTTTTGTCAATTCCACCTTGGCGACGATGGCAGGTTGCCGAAAGAGGCACAGAAGTTCGATCGTTTCGAACATGGATTCATGCTTGAAGACATAGAGGAACGGACCATCGGGCATTTCGCCCTCGATCCGGATTTTCTGTCCCAACAGATATTTGATGCACAGCCTATGGAAGCGTCCCCAGGCGCGCGCAATGACCATCATGGCAGGACGCCCGACAGGCACCAGCATGAGCGCCAACAAGACATAAAGCAGGCTTACAGGATAGAATATCCCGGCATAGAGCGTTGAACGAAGCAGGATCATGCGGGTCTATATTCCCAACAAGGCGGCAGCCCGCCGGAGCAGATATTTGTTATATTCCTTGAACAGTATCTTAAGACTGGGATTGCTGTGCACTGCATCGATATGGATGGCGATGCCGGGCGGCAGCGCCTGTTCCAGTTCGAAGTGGGCGCGGCGCATGTGCCAGTCGGTCGTGATCAGGCGTACCGAACGATATTTCCGCCGCTCAATCCAGTGGGCCGTCTCAATGGCATTGGAGCGAGTATCGACCGCTTCATGTCCCAGCGTGATGCAGCAATCGAACATGACCTCCGGCACATCATAGGCCAGAGCGAGTTCTACTGGACGCACGTCTCGATCAACTCCCGAAATCAGCATATCCTTTGCAGCGCTCGACCGCAGCAGTTCCAGACCCCGTCCAATCCGTCCTGCCCCGCCTGTCAGTACGACAATGGCATCGGTCCGCTGTTTGGGACTCAGCGGCTGGGGCAGCAGGATCGCAAACCAGGCAAAGCCGAGCAACCAGCCCATCAATATAAAGGCGATGAGGCGGCGAATCATAATGAACGCCTCAATGCCCGTAATACGGTCACTCGTGCAGTTAGCATCGCCAGCAACACGCCACCCAATGGCAGCAGCAGCAGCACGCCCCAGCCATAGTCCGGCAAAGCGGCCGCTCCAAGCAAATCCGACCCTATATCCCTGACCAGCATCGCCACGAGCGCCAGCACCAGAGCGGCCGCGACAAGCCCGACCATCCCGCCAAAAAACGCATCAAGCGCCATGCGCCGCTGGAACAGCCGGGCGATCTGCACATCGGTCGCGCCCATCAGGTGCAGCACCTCTATGGTTGTGCGATGGCTGTTGTGCGCGGCCTGCGCGGCGAGGACAACTATCGCAGCCGTTGCCAGCGTCATGAGAAGGACCAGCGCCAGCGCCAGCCATTTCAACACGCGCATGAGCTGCGACAAGGGCGTCAAAAAGGCCGCGTGCGGCTCCACCCGCGCGGTGGGCGCAATCGCGGTTACACTATCCCGAAACGCAGCGTACGTCCGGGCGTTCACACCCGGTTTCAAATCGACGTCGATCAGCGCCGGAATAGGCAATTCGCCGTCCATCAGCTCTTCGCCAAGCCAGGGGCGTAGTGCGGCCTGCATATCGGCGTCATCCACCAGCGCGATATGGCTGACGCCGGGGAAGCGCCGCAGATCAGTCATCACCCGCCCGGTTTGATCGGCCCGGATTTCAGGGTCAGCTTCCACAATCTGGATCGTCACTCGTCCAGCCAGTTCGGCGTGCAGAGAGCGCGACGCGCGATCCAGGCCAATGCCCGCCGCCGCCGTCAAAATACTAAGAAACATCATGATCGCAATGACCCAGGGCATTGTCCCCGATAACCGCCCTTCGGGCAGCAGGCGGCGGTGGGTGGCGCGATCGCGCTGTTTCCGGTTACGCGCCGCCACGATCAAGGCATGTCCTGCGATGGTGCATTATCGGCCAGTTGCAGCGGCTGGGGCGGATAGCGCAACGACCCGGTGGGATCGGACAACCGCCCCTTGTCGAGCCGCATCATTTGCGCGCCCGGCAATTTGCTGAGCAAATGGATATCGTGCGTGGCTACAACGATGGTCGTCCCCAGCTTGTTCAGCGCCCCGAACAAGTTCAACAGGCGCTGGGCCATTTCCGGGTCGACATTGCCGGTCGGTTCGTCAGCCACCAATATTTCGGGCCGGCCGATGACCGCGCGGGCAATGGCAACGCGCTGCTGTTCCCCACCCGATAGCGTCGCTGGACGAGCGTTCGACCGGTCAGCCAGTCCGACCCAGGCCAGCATTTCATTGACCGGTATTTCCAGCTCCTTCTGATCGACGCCTGACACACGCAGCGGCAAGGCAACATTGTCAAAGGCGGAAAGGTGGGGCACCAGTCGGAAATCCTGGAATACGACACCGATACGACGGCGAAAACCGGGCAGTCGCTTGCGCGGCAATGTTACAACATCCTCATCAAACATGCGTATGAGGCCGCGGCTGGGGCGCTGGGCAAGATAGAGAAGCTTCAGAAGCGACGTCTTGCCTGCTCCCGATGCACCGGTCAGGAAATAAAAATTGCCTTTGTTCAGGGTGAAATTGACATCGGACAATATTTCCGCGCCCAAACCATAGCGCAACCCGACATTTTCAAACTGGACGATGCTGGACATCGGCTGTGTTCCACCCCTTAACCATCCTGCCATCGCACAAGGAAGGCTTACGCGTAAAGGCGAGAAAATACAGTGTCCTGTCTTGAACCCTTGCC
>JAENVZ010000108.1 GCA_016650315.1 Alphaproteobacteria bacterium
ACGAGCGGATCGGGCAACGGCGCCAGCGCCTCTTGAAACACACGGACGTGTCGTTCCAGCGTCGCTGTCGAATAGACATAGACCGGCGTACCGACGGCTTGCGCAATCGCGCTCATCGGCACCTGTTCGACATGCATCACGCCGTTCTTGTATTCAAAATGGTTCATTGGGTTCCCGTGTGGAATAAGGGCATGGAAGGTTCAGCCCGGAGGTGGCAGGTCGAATTCGTCCTGCTCGCGCTTTTGCGATTTCCTCAACAATTCATCGCTTCGTCCCGGTCGCGCCTGCGTGGACGGCTCCATCAGTTCGGTTGGCGTCGGCGTTGTTTGGGCGGCGAGCGGCTTGGGCGGAAGGCTGTGGCCTTCCTGCGGGGTCAGCGGGATACGGCTGCCGCACGCAGCGAGCGCCAGTGGCAGGAGAGCAAGCAAAAACCGGGAGGTGCGCATCGGGTTTGTCATCCCATGTTCAATTCGGCGCGGGCGGCCTTGATCTGTTCGCCTACCCGATCCGGCGACGTGCCGCCATGGCTTTTGCGGCTGGCGACCGAAGCATCGATGGTGAGAACATCAAAGACCCGTGCGTCGATCCGTGCATCAATCGCCTGCAACTTGGTGAGTGGCAGGTCGGCCAGCGGCTTGCCTTCGGTTTCGGCAAGCTTTACTGCGCGACCGGTAATATGATGCGCCTCGCGGAATGGCACATCGGCTTCGCGGACCAGCCAGTCGGCCAAATCGGTTGCGGTCGCAAAACCGCTTTCTGCCAGCGCACGCATCCGGTCGGTGCGGAACGTCACCTTGTCCACCATGCCGGTCATTGCGGCGATGGACAGGCCCAGCAGATCATGCGCCTCGAACACCGGCGGCTTGTCGTCCTGCATGTCCTTTGAATAGGCAAGCGGCAGGCCCTTCATGGTGATGACCAGCGCCGTCATGCAGCCGGCGATCCGTCCTGCATGGCCGCGCACCAGTTCGGCGGCGTCGGGATTGCGCTTTTGCGGCATGATTGAACTGCCGGTCGAATAGGCATCGGGTAGCGAGACGAAGCCAAAGGGCTGGCTCGCCCAGATGATGAATTCTTCGGCCAGGCGCGAAAGATGCAGGCTGCACTGCGTCGCCGCCATCAGATAATCGAGTGCAAAATCGCGGTCCGACACGCTGTCGAGGCTGTTGTCCGTCGGCTTGGCGAAATCGAGCGCCGCCGCCGTGGCGTGCCGGTCGATGGGAAAACCTGTTCCGGCCAGCGCCGCGCTGCCTAGCGGGCATTGGTTCATCCGCGCCCGCGCATCGGCAAAGCGCGAACGGTCGCGGCGGATCATTTCATAATAAGCCATCAGATGATGACCGAGCGTTACCGGCTGCGCCGATTGAAGATGCGTAAAGCCGGGCATGACGCTGGCGACCTGTTCCTCTGCACGGGTGACGAGCGCGATTTGGAGCGCCTTCAGCCCTGCATCCATCATGTCGATGGCGTCGCGGACCCACAGGCGAAAATCGGTCGCCACCTGATCATTGCGTGAACGTGCGGTGTGCAGCCGTCCTGCTGCCGGACCCACGATTTCGGCCAGTCGCGCCTCGACATGCATATGGATGTCTTCAAGGTCCAGATTTTCAGTAACGCCGTTCGCTTCGAATTCAGCCGCAATCTGGTCCAGACCCGCACTGATCGCGGCAGCATCCTGCGCCGCAACGATGCCTTGCTGGGCGAGCATGGCAACGTGCGCCTTCGATCCGGCAATGTCCTGCCGCCATAAACGCTTGTCGAACGGGATGGAGGCATTTATCTCGCGCATCACCGAAGCCGGGCCTTCAGCGAAGCGCCCACCCCACATGCTGTTGGAGCCTGCCGTCGTGCGATCCGTAATTACCATTCTCCTGCTTGCCACACTGCCCGTACTCTTAAGCGCTTGCGATAGGCAATCGGAGGGCGCGGGGCAAGAGAATGCGCAAGATGTGGCCATGCAAAAGGACGAAAAAGGGGCTGGCAGCGAATCCGGCGGCACCTTTACCATCGACACCAGTCATGCCGGGGAAGCGGCCCCCGATTTCACCTTTGAAGGCCCCGATGGCGAGGATGTAACGCTGGCCGATTTCAGGGGCAAGCCGCTGCTCGTTAATCTGTGGGCGACATGGTGCGGCCCCTGCGTGCTGGAAATGCCGACGCTGGATCAACTGGCGGTCGATCAGAATGGCAAGGTGCAGGTCGTCGTGATTTCACAGGACAGTCAAGGTAGGGAAAAGGTGGATCCCTTTTTCAAGGAACGCAAATTCACCGCGTTGCAGCCCTATGTGGATGCCGAGAACCAGTTCGGTTTTCACTATGGATCGGGTTTGTTGCCGACAACGGTGCTGTATGATGCGGAGGGCAAGGAAGTGGCGCGGGTGATGGGTGCGCTGGATTGGCGGGGCAAGCAAGCAGCGAAGTTGATCGCCGGGGCGCTATAGGGCGTTGCTATGTTCTGGTATGGCCTTGAGGTCACGGTTTGATTTTCAATAAAGAATATGCCCCGGCATATTCTTTATTGAAAATGGTGGGCGATGACGGGCTCGAACCGCCGACATTCTCGGTGTAAACGAGACGCTCTACCAACTGAGCTAAT
>JAENVZ010000109.1 GCA_016650315.1 Alphaproteobacteria bacterium
CATTTCGTCAACCATCGCTGGCTGGGCGGCATGCTCACCAACTGGAAGACCATCTCGGGCTCGATCAAGCGCCTCAAGAACCTCGAAGAGCAGCTCTCGGGCGACACCACCGGCCTGACCAAGAAGGAAGTCCTTCAGCTCACGCGCGAGAAGGACAAGCTCGACATGTCGCTCGGCGGCATTCGCGACATGGGCGGCATTCCCGACATCATGTTCGTGATCGACGCGAACAAGGAAGAGCTGGCGATCAAGGAAGCCAACACGCTGGGCATTCCCGTCGTAGCGATCCTCGATTCCAATGTCGATCCGAGCGGCATTGCCTTCCCGATTCCGGCCAATGACGACGCCAGCCGTGCAATCCGCCTCTATTGCGACGCCATCGCCGCTGCTGCCACCCGTGGCGGTCAGGGCGCGGCTGCGGACGCAGGCGTGGACCTGGGCGCGATGGCTGAACCGCCTGCTGAACCAATAGCTGAACTTCCAGTCGAACCGACTGAACCCGTGGTTGTCGCTGAAGCCTGAACGGTTTCGCAAAACTGCAATGCTTGATGGGTAGGGCGCTCCAGTGGGGCGTCCTACCTGTATTCAAAACCGTTGAATATGAAGGAATAAACGATGGCCGAGATTACCGCTGCAACTGTAAAGGAACTGCGCGAACGCTCGGGCGCCGGCATGATGGATTGCAAGAAGGCGCTCAACGAAACCAATGGCAACATTGAAGCCGCGGTCGACTGGCTGCGCACCAAGGGTCTGGCCGCTGCCGCCAAGAAGTCCAGCCGCACCGCCGCTGAAGGGCTTGTCGGCGTTGCCGTTGCTGGCACGAAGGGTGCTGCCGTTGAAGTCAACAGCGAGACCGACTTCGTTGCCAAGAACGAACAATTCCAGGATTTCGTCCGCTCCGTAACCGCGATTGCGCTGGAATCAGGCGCTGCCGATGCAGGTGCGCTGGCGGATCAGGCGCACCCCAAGGGTGGTTCGGTCAAGGACGTCCTGACCAATAACATCGCCACCATTGGTGAGAACCAATCGCTGCGCCGCGTAGAGCAGGTGTCGGTGAGCAAGGGGCTGATCGTCGATTATGTCCACAACGCTGCCGCACCCGGCCTTGGCAAGATCGGCGTTCTCGTGGCGCTGGAAAGCGAAGCGCCCGCGGACGTGCTGCAGACGCTGGGCAAGCAGATCGCCATGCATATTGCCGCTGCCTTCCCGTTGGCGCTTAATGCCGATGGTATCGATCCCGATCTGATTGAGCGCGAACGCGCGATTGCAGCCGAAAAAGCTGCTGAATCGGGCAAGCCTGCCGAAATCGTCGCCAAGATGGTGGACGGCGCAATTGCCAAATTCGCCAAGGAAAATGCGCTGCTGAGCCAGCTTTTCGTCATCGACAACAAGACGCCGATTGCCGATGTTGTTGCCAAGGCGGGCAAGGACGCCGGTGCAGCGATCGCGCTGACCGGTTATGTCCGCTATCAACTGGGCGAAGGTATCGAGAAGGAAGAAAGCGATTTCGCGGCGGAAGTGGCGGCGGCTGTCGGCGCTGCGTAACTTTCTCCGTTTATTCCGGCGTGCTCCTGCGAAAGCAGGAGCCCAGAGTAACCGGGGCATATGCTTGCGGCCCTAGGCTCCTGCTTCCGCAGGAGCACGTAACAGTGCGGTATGACGGGTGCAAAATTCCCGCCAAACTCCGCTTGGCACTATGGCGCGCACTGACTAAGGTGCGCGCCATTCCTTTATCGGTACATGGACCTTTCCCACATGACTCGCCTGCGCTTCCATCGCATCCTGCTGAAATTGTCAGGCGAAGTCCTGATGGGTTCCGGTCAGTTTGGCATTGATCCCGAAACGGTTGATCGCATCGCCGGAGAAATCGCCGCGGCCAAAGAGGCTGGACACGAAATTTGCCTGGTGGTTGGCGGCGGCAATATTTTCCGGGGTCTTGCAGCGGCCGCCAAGGGCTTTGATCGTACCAGCGCCGATTATATGGGGATGCTGGCGACAGTGATGAACGCGCTCGCCGTGCAAAATGCGCTGGAACGGATGGGGCATGAAACCCGTGTGCAGTCGGCGATTCCGATGTCTTCGGTATGCGAGCCCTATATTCGCCGTCGCGCCGTCCGCCATATGGAAAAGGGGCGGATTGTGATCTTTGCCGCAGGGACCGGCAATCCGTTTTTCACGACCGATACCGCCGCCGCGCTGCGCGCCGCCGAAATGGGATGCGACGCCTTGTTCAAGGGAACGAGCGTGGATGGTGTTTATGATGCCGACCCCAAGAAGGTGGCGGACGCAACGCGCTATGAAAGCCTCAGCTTCAATCGGGTGCTGTCTGATAATCTGAAAGTCATGGATGCCAGCGCCGTTGCCCTGTGCCGTGAAAATGATATTCCCATCGTCGTGTTCAACATCCGCGAAACCGGCAACCTTGCCAAGGTTCTGAGCGGAGACGGCACGGCGACGATCGTGCGAAATGAGGAGAGCTGAACATGGCCCAATATGACAAGGCCGATCTGGAACGCCGCATGCATGGCGCGATCGAGGCGCTGAAGGGCGATCTGGGGGGGCTGCGTACCGGGCGGGCGAATACGGCGTTGCTGGAGCCAGTCAATGTCACGGTTTACGGCGCGTCGATGCCATTGAACCAGGTTGCGACTATTTCCGCACCCGAACCGCGCATGTTGACTGTGCAGGTGTGGGATAAAAGCAATGTGGGTCCGGTGGACAAGGCGATCCGTTCGGCCGGGCTGGGCCTTAACCCGATCGTCGATGGCCAGAATATCCGGTTGCCTATCC
>JAENVZ010000110.1 GCA_016650315.1 Alphaproteobacteria bacterium
GCAATCTGTCCGGCAGGGCCGCCGAAGGACAGCGCAGCAATCCTCAGCCAGACCCAGAAGGCCTCGCCCAAGGAAACCGGATCTGGAACGCTTGTAGCAGGCGGTGCTGCGGTGATTGGGATGATTGGGGTGGTGCTCATGCTGATACCTCCTTGACGCGTGCGCCCTTTGGCTGGTGCGACACCCAATCATGGGTCTCGCCAGTCGCATCGCGGCACCAGCGATAAAGCGCGTCATAGATCAGCATACCAGCATCAAGTTGTTCGAGGTCATCGGCTCCGGCCTGACGCAAAGCCCGCATCGCGGGACATACCATCCGCCCGGGTCACTCTCAGTGCAAATCAACACATAGTGGTCTTCATGACAGCGACACTATATCGACCACCCCTTTATCTAAACCAATTTAGTTGACAATTCATGGGTGTGTCCATTTTCGCTTTCTGCGACGAAGGATTTTCTACATGCGCCAAACGGAAGGTCAGCCCGGTTGCGGATTATCATCAAACGGAGGGACAGGTTCGAGCGGATCCGACAGGCGAAAGGCATCGAGCAGCTCAGCCGTCTTATCCCGCACCTGAAGCATCAGCGCGCGGGTCCGGCATTCGCCTTCTTCATGGCAATTTCGACATTTTTCGTGGGCAAACCGGCTGGCGCAGGGGACCAGCGCCAGTGACCCGCGCATAAGCCGGATCAGATCACCATAGGTTATGTCGATCGGCGAAACAGCCAGGCCATATCCGCCACCCTTGCCCCGCTGTGATTCCACAATGCCGAACCGCGCAAGTTCCGACAGGATCACTGTCAGGAACTTGGGGGGGATTTTCTGCGCCTCGGCAATTTCAGCCAATTGTACTGTACCCTTGCCGAAATTGTCGGCCAGATGCTGCATCGCTCTGATGGCATAACGGGTCTTTTGTGAAAGCACGCAGCCCTAATACCGATCCTATGCCATGCTCACAAGTGAATGAATTTTCATGAATGCAATGCTTTCTGCTTCGTCATCGAGTTCACCTTTCATATCAAGGAAACTCTCCACTTTTCTGAAGCAAGTCCAGTTTGGTGCGGTCGAGAAGACTCGAACTTCCACGGCCTTTCGGCCACAAAGACCTCAACGTTGCGCGTCTACCAGTTCCGCCACGACCGCACACAAAGAATTGCCGGGCAAACCGGCATCTGGCAGGCCGGAGCCATTAGCAAAGCGTATCGGGCAGCGCAACCAGCGAAAGCAGGAACGCATGATTATTCCGCCAACACTGAAATTTGTGCGGGATCAGGCCCCGGCGTCGGAAAAGGTGAGGGTCAGATTTCGGGCGTTTTTGGGAATATCAAGCCGACTTTCATGAAAGCTTGCCTGATCGCCTGGCCCCAGTTCCTTGACCGGCGGGCGGATCGTCCAGCCGAACACCAGTCGATCCTGTTCATCGCGCATTTCCACGATGATCGGCGGCACAGCCTGCGTCCGGTCACTGGCATTGACGATACGACCGCTGAAAGCGAAATATTCGCCGCCCGATGGCAACTGTCGCCGTTCGGGCTTGCGTGGCATATCGAGCAACAGGTCCGGTTCTCCGCTATCCGGAGCAAGGCCGATATTTACTGCCCAGCCCGGTGTGCCAAAATAATAAAGTGCGCCACTCAGCAAGGCGATGCCCAGGGCGAACGCCACAGCCGCCGCCGTCCATAATTTTGCTGGATTGCGGTGCGACCGAAAGGGCGGTTCATGCGCGAAATTGCTTGCCTCGGCTTCCTGCACGTCTGGTTCACGGTCAAAATCCGCTGACGCCGGCGGGGCATAGTTCATGACAGATGGCGAAGGAACCGGCGGGGCGCCAGCTTCTTCCACTCCCTGCGGCGGCGCTTCTGCGTCTGCAATCGGCACGGACTCAACGGCGGTTTTGGCCAAGGGCGGCGTAACGGCCACTGCTTCTTCACGGGGGGGCAGCGGCGCACCATCCTGAAACCAGCTATGTTTACAAGCCGCGCATCGTACTGACCGCCCATTAGGGCCGATTGCGCTGTCGGGCACAATATAGCGTGTCGCGCATTGCGGGCAGACAAGGATCATGACGCTTCTAAACACAGCTTGGGC
>JAENVZ010000111.1 GCA_016650315.1 Alphaproteobacteria bacterium
AAATGGCGCTGCACAATGGGGCAAGCGTGACCGACGCCATTTATGACGCCGGCTACAATGCCCCCAGTCGCGCCTATGCCGATGCGGCGCAGCGCATGGGGATGACGCCATCGGCGTGGAAAAATGGCGGGCAAGGGACGGTGATCCGCTGGACCGTGGCGCAAAGCAGCCTTGGCCTGATGCTGATTGCCGCAACCGACAGGGGGCTTTGCCGGATCAGTTTCGATGAAGATGAGCGCGCGCTGCGCCAGCATTTTCCAAAGGCGGACATTCGCCCCGGCGATGCAGAATTTGCCGAACTTGCGGCCTGCGTTGTGGCGCTTGCCGATCAACCGGGTCTTGCCAATGATCTGCCTATCGACGTGCGGGGGACAGCGTTTCAGCAGGCTGTATGGGACGCATTGCGCGCCATCCCGCCGGGGGAAACCCGCAGCTACGCCCAAATTGCCGCGGCCATTGGCCGGCCCGGTGCGGTCCGGGCGACAGGGTCGGCCTGTGGTGATAACCAGCTTGCCGTCCTGATCCCCTGCCACCGTGTTGTGCGCAGTGACGGCGGCCTTGGCGGTTATGCCTATGGGCTGGAGCGAAAAAAGGCGCTGCTTGGGAAGGAGCGGCGGGAAGACGCTTAGGTCCTGACCTTAAATCGGGCGCGGTATTTCTGTTGCGTGGTTGCATATGTCGGATTGGGAATGGCCGTTGCTGAGCATGCTTGCGGCAACAAAGCCGCTTATGACCAAAACAATGAGACCTATAGTCAAAAGGCCGAGATATTTTTCGATGAATATCTTGATCGGCGCGCCGAATTTCCAGAACAGAAAGCCGACCAGCATGAACTGGAACGCGCGGGACAGGGTGCTGGCCCAGATGAATGTGAACAGGCTGAGGCCGATAAACCCTGCTGTGATCGTGATGAGCTTGAACGGGATGGGGGTTGCGCCCTTCACCAGGATGATTTCCGCTCCGTATTCGCGCAGATAGCAGGCCGCCTTGGGGAAGTCGGCGGCAAGCCCCATCGCCGTGAGCATCGCCTGTCCAACGGTATCATAGAGAAGATAGCCGATCGCATAACCCAGTAATCCGCCCATGACCGAGGCAATGGTGCAGATAAAGCCGAACCGGAGCGCCTTGTCTGGCTGTGCAAGGCACATCATGCCGAGCAGGGGGTGGGGCGGAATGGGAAAGAAGCTGCTCTCCACAAAGCTGATCCCGAAGAGCCAGCGCGGCGCATGTTCATGGGCCGCCTTTTCCAGCGTCCAGTCGTAAAGGCGTTTCAACATCGTTGCGGGAATTACCTGCTAATGTTTGCCAACGCCAGAGATTGTCGGTGCGCCGTTCAGAATTTTTTTTGTCAATTTCAGCGACAATGCCGTTCGTGTCGGAAATGTTTACACTTTTATGTAAGATTGACCGCGACTGCTATTTGAGAAGGCTGGACATCCACCGCGCATGATCAGGGTATTCAAACATTATATTCCTCACGCGGTGCTGTTGCTGGGATTGCTCGATTTTGCGTTGCTGTTGGGGGCAGCCGAAGCGGGGTGGGTTTTCCGTGCGCATCAGATCGGCATGGCGGTCGAACCGCTGGCCACGCGCTATGTGCCGCTGGCCAGTTTTGCGGTTTCGTTACAGGCCGCGATGATCGCGGTGGGTGTGTATGGGACAGAAGCGCTGCAATCATTGCGCTTTGCAACCGCGCGGTTGCTGGTGTCGGTTTCTCTGGGCATCATTTTCCTGTCGGTCTTGTCATTCACCCTGCCGGGGATGACGCTTTGGCGGTCCAATTCGCTTTATGCGATGGGCTTTTCCTTTCTGCTGCTCATCACCCTGCGAATTTTGCTGGGCCAGATGATCAGTGGGGAGGCGTTCAAGCGCCGTCTGATCGTGCTGGGTGCGGGGCCACGTGCCGAGCGCATCCGCGTGCTGGCGGAACGGCGCGGTAGCGGCTTTTCCATCGTTGGTTATGTCGCCATGAACGACGGACCGAAAATCATCCCCGAAGCCATTGACCGGGGCGCGATCTATAATCTGGCCGATTTCGTGGTCCGGCTGGGCGCGAGCGAGGTGGTGCTGGCTCTGGAAGAGCGGCGCAATGCATTGCCGCTTTCGGATCTGCTGCGGATCAAGACCACCGGTGTGCACGTCAATGATCTGTCGAGCTTTCTGGAGCGGGAGACGGGCCGGGTCGATCTCGACAGCGTCAATCCAAGCTGGTTCATTTTTTCCGACGGCTTTTCGGCTGGGCGCAGACTGTCGAGCATCGCCAAGCGGCTGTTCGATATAGCAGCCAGCTTTGCATTGCTGGCCCTGACCGCACCGGTCATTCTGCTCGCCGCGATTATCGTCAAGATTGACAGCAAGGGCCCGGCCTTTTTCCGTCAAAGCCGTGTTGGCCTTTATGGCCAGGAGTTTCAGATCATCAAGCTGCGTTCGATGCGGCAGGATGCCGAAATCGCGGGGCAGGCGGTCTGGGCGTTGGAAAATGATCCGCGCATCACCCGTGTGGGGCAATTTCTACGCACGCTGCGCCTTGATGAATTGCCGCAGGCGTGGAGCGTGCTGAAAGGTGAAATGAGCTTTGTCGGGCCGCGCCCGGAGCGTCGGCAATTCGTCGAGGATCTGGAAAAGCACATGCCCTATTATGCCGAGCGGCACATGGTGAAGCCGGGGATTACCGGCTGGACGCAGATCAATTATCCCTATGGCGCGTCGATTGAGGATTCACGGCACAAGCTGGAATATGATCTTTATTATGCGAAGAATTACACGCCGTTCCTTGACCTTTTGATCCTGCTTCAAACGCTGCGCGTCGTGCTGTGGCCTGAAGGAGTGCGCTGAGCCATGGGGTCGATCCTGAACATTCTTGCCGAATGGGGGCATGCGTTGGCCGCAGCGCTGTTCGCCGCGATCGGTATCTGGGTTTCGCGCCGGCGTGAGGCGATTTTGCAGCAGCATTTGTTGGTCGTGGCGCTTATTCTCACGGCTTTCTGGGCATTGAGTACCGCTTTGGGCGGGCCATTCAATGTCATTCCAGGCATGTCGGAAAGCCTGCGCAACATGGCGTGGCTGCTCTTCATGTTTGTCGTCCTGCATCGCGGTGAAGGACGCAAGGCCGATCACCCAGCAGCCGTGAACGCAATCTATACCGTGCTGGGCATTGTACTTGTCGTGCAATGGGGGCTTGAGTTGTTGCCTGGGCGGCCCGATGCGGACGACAGCCTGTTACGCGGGCTGTTCTTTGTATCGCTTGCCCTGCGCATGATGGTGGCGGTCGGCGCGCTGGTGCTGGTCCACAATCTTTATGTCGTTACGGCGCCTGAGGCGCGCTGGGGCATCCGCCTGTTGCTCGCAGCGCTTGCGGCAATGTGGACCTATGACCTTAACCTTTACACATTTTCCTATCTGACCAAGGGAGACGCGGTCGAACTTTTTGCCATGCGCGGGTTCGTCATGGCTTTGATGGCGCCTGTTTTCGCGCTGGGCGCGCATCGCAATACGAGCTGGAAGTTGCGCCTGTCGCGCACCGTGACCTTCCAGTCGCTTTCACTGGTGGCAATTGGCGCTTATCTGATTTCCATGGTGTTGATCGCAACGGCGGCACAGGCTTTCGGCGGCGCTTATGCCCGGGTGGTGCAGATCAGCTTCATTTTCGGCATGTCGGTGGCGGCGCTGGTATTGCTGCCTTCGAGCCAGTTTCGTGCCTGGTTCAAGGTCAAGATCACCAAGCATTTCTTTCAGCATCGCTACGATTACCGCGATGAGTGGATGCGCTTTACCAATACGATTGGCCGCCCGGGACTCAGCGCGGCGCCTTTTTATGAAAGAGCGGTGAAGGCGGTTGCCGACATTACGGAATCGCCTGCGGGCCTGCTGCTTATGCCGGGAGAGGGGGGAGGCATGAGCGTGCAGGCGCGATGGAACTGGCGCGATGCCGATATCCCCGCAATGGCGATGAGCGCGCCGCAGATGGCGGCCTTGGAAGATAGTGGCTGGATTATCGAACTGGACGAAGAGCGCGAGGTCATTGCCAAGGGGGAAAGTCAGACTCGCCTGCCCGACTGGATTGTCGAGGAAAACCGCGCCTGGGCACTGGTTCCGCTTATCCATTTTGACCGGTTGACGGGCGCTGTGCTGTTGGCACGGCCGGTGGTCCCACGGGATCTCGATTGGGAAGACCTGGACATGTTCCGCGTCGTCGGGCGGCAGGTCGCCAGCTATATTTCCGAGGCGCAGGGCCAGGAAGCGTTGTCGGAGGCGCATCGATTTGAAGAATTCAATCGGCGTTTCGCCTTCATCATGCATGACATCAAGAATTTGGTGAGCCAGTTGAGCCTGGTCGCGCGCAATGCGGAA